>CAZKOT010000015.1:21123-26041 GCA_964554475.1 uncultured Christensenella sp. | reverse complement strand
CAATTTAAACCAGTTCGGCTCACTTTTTAATTAAGGTATTCGCTCAAATTTTTTTTGTTGAATAAAATCCAACCTTAAAAAATTTTCGCTCCGGAATATTAAAAAATAATTTTATTAATGAGAAAAAGATGAGACAATAAAATTTTTTAACGCGGACACGAATGCTTTGCATTCTAACCGCTAAAATTTTCTTTTCTCTCATACCCTCACACGGTCAAACAGAGTTTGACCTAAAATGCTGTCGCATTTTGTTGGTTTAAATTGCGAAGCAATTTAAACCAGTTCGGCTCACTTTTTAATTAAGGTATTCGCTCAAATTTTTTTTGGTTGAATAAAATCCAACCTTAAAAAATTTTCGCTCCGGAATATTAGAAAATAATTTTATTAATGAGAAAAAGATGAGACAATAAAATTTTTTAACGCGGGCACGAATGCTTTGCATTCTAACCGCTAAAATTTTCTTTTCTCTTATACCCTCACACGGTCAAAACTTGTTTTGACCTAAAACTATCTTACTTTGTTTAAATAGTAACAAAATATTTTTTAATTAACCAGATTCTTTTAAACAGTGCTGTCTTATTTCGTGATACTTATCAAGCATTTTAAAAAAATATCGCTCTTTTTCAGTTGAATTTAATGAATTGTAATGTTTCATGTCCATAATTTGAGAAATTGGATTTGTAAAACTTTCCTCTTTTTTTAGAATTTCTTTGACTTTTTCATAAAGTTTTTCATTTTTTTCATCTAATATTCTTTTGAATTCAATACTTCCGCCCTGAATCAATTGCAATGATGAAAATTTTGAGTCTTTACCTCTGAGTCTGTTTTTTGCCTGCTCGGCAAGTGTTTTTAAATTTCGCATAATTCCTCCCAAAATTTGTTAAAAACGATAGAGAAAAATAGAGCGACATGATTTTCGTAATACTTTGTCGCTTGTAAAAACAATTAAAACAATTTTCTCAAAAGTTTAAAACGTGGTTAGTATATTAAAAAATTTATTATTTCAAAAAAAGAAAAAAAGCATTTAAAAACTCATTTTGAAATAATAAATTTATTTTTGTCGAAGGCAGAATAAAAACTGATATATTTCTAAAACAATCGAAATTATTTTTACAAAGTTTAAATTGCTTCTAATCATCAAATAATAATTTTTTATTTGCAAGTCATAATTTTAGTCTTTAGACAACATGAAAGTATATTATCACATTACTCTTTACAACCTTCCTCCCACCAATGAGCCAGAATTATATTTTCGTAAGCCTAATTTAAAAAAGACAAATGCTAAAATAACCCAAAGTGCAACTACTCCAATAAAACATAAAACCCACCAAAGATTGAAAGATAAAAACAAATATTGAGCAGGAATAAAAGCATAAAAAAATGCAGGAATAATTGAAAATAGAATCCATTTTACAATCCCACTATAAATTGCCGGCGGATATCCTTGAGATTTTAACAATGCATCTTCCATTGTTCTAGCCATCGCTTCTCCATTTTTAACATAGAAGCAAAGTGAACAGTAAACGATATATGTTGAAACAAAAATCAACCCAACTAAAATAATAGCAAAAGGCCAAATTAAAAACCACCACCAAGGGGCGCCAACAATGAATAAAACAATAAATGAGTAAACAATATCACCTATTGCTGAAATATCAATTGAGCAGCAACAAATATTTATTAAAACATTTTTGGGCTGAGTTAAATAAATGTCCATTCTTCCTTCATAAATCATATCCTTTAAATTCCATGCTCCATTAAAAAATGTTTTTCCAAAACCATAACCTCCCGCTCCAATTGACCAAAGAAGCATTGTTTCATTAAAACCGTAACCGCCTATGTTATCAATAATTCCAAAAATGATAACCCATTGAATAATAAAAAATAAATCATTTAATATCATTCCTAAAAATTGCATAAAAAATGAAGCTTTATACTGCCATTCTTTTTTGATGTTTAATTTGAAAGAACTGAAAATTAATTTAAAATTATTTTTTATATTCATACTTTTCTTTCCTTTTTAATATATTGAAGATAAAATATTTAAATATGTTTGATTATCTAATTACCCCCCATAAACATTAATCTTTTTTATTCCACGTTTAAACATTAAAACGCATAATAAAATACTGAGAATAATATAACAAAGCTGTGTTAACGAAACTTGAAAAAATAATTCCCAAGAAAAATTTGAAAGTAACTTGCTAGGTCCCGAAATCAAAGCATAAATTGGGCTGTAAACAATGATTGGCTGTAACCATGTCGGAAAAAATTCGGGAGGAAAAAATACACCAAATAGCAACATGAATTTTTCAAAAATCCACGTAAAAGGCGTTGCTTCTTCTATCCAAAAACAAAGCATTCCAAATGCAGAATATATCAAACAACTTAAAAACACTGAAATTAAAAGCGAAAATAAAATTGGAAATATAAAATAAAATTGAAAATTTGCAATCGGTCCGAGCAAAAGTAAACCAATTAATATTCCGCTTGGAATTAAAAAAAGAAATCTCCAAAATGTCACTGCAGTTTGATTTGAAATTTGATAAATAAAATAATTGTAAGGTTTGTTTAATTGATAGGCAATTTTTCCTGACTTAATATCATTTCCAAAAGATTTCGTAATTGCTCTGCGAACAGATGCATATGTGTAAACTTCACCCATAATCATATACCAAATCATCATTTCAATTGTGTAGCCGTTAATTAAATTTCCAATACCACTTTCGCTATAAATATAATTCCAAAGTTGCTTAAAAATAAAAATAATAACAATAAAAGCTGACACTTGCACAAGTGCGTTTACAAGTGTTTTTGTTTCTTGTTTAAAACTTGTTTTGAAAATAGCAAAATATTTATTCATTTGTGATATCCTTAATATTTTTTTTAAAATTACAATCAATTAGATTTGTTATGAAATTTATTCAAAAAATTTTTCTTGTTATTCTTTAGCACAAACTTACATTAAGCAAAAGTTTAAACATTATAAAATTTAATTTTAAATTTTTTTCTATTTTCCTCTATAAATATCTTTAATTATATCTTCAAGCGGAGTTGATGAAATTGTTATATCTTGTATATCTTCTGCTTTAAATAAACATAAAAGTTCCTCGATTGTTGCTTTATTCATATCAACTTCAATTTTATATACCGTGTCTTTTGATTTTAAAACTTTTATCCCGTCTTTTTCTTGTATCTTAACATCCTTTTTTAAATTGACATCAACGATTTTTCTGTTCAAATAATGATATTTTAAATTTTTCATGCTGTCGTCCAGCATAATTTTTCCATCATTAATGATAATGACTCGTTTACAAATTTCTTCAATATCTCCTACGTCGTGAGAAGTAAAAAAAATTGTTGTACCCAATTCTTTATTAATTTTTTTAATCAATTTACGAAGCGTTTCTTTTGCAATGGGGTCAAGTCCAATTGTCGGTTCGTCAAAGAAAAGCATTTTAGGCTCGTGAAGTAGTGATGCCACCATTTCACATCTCATTCTTTGACCTAAACTTAAACTTTTTACTGGCTGATTAATATAGTTTTTTATTTCAAAAAGGTTTGCAAGTTCTTCAATTCTCTCCAATAATTTTTTCTTTTTAATATCAAATATTGACCCTAAAAACATAAAATTGTCATAAGCTGAAAGATGAATCCAAAGTTGTTCTTTTTGTCCAAAGACCGAACCAATTTGATAAGAAAGCTTAATACGATCTTTAACCGGATTATAACCCAAAACATTAACTGTTCCGCTTGTTGGAAATAAAATTCCAGTAAGCATTTTAATTGTAGTACTTTTTCCAGCACCATTAGGCCCAATAAATGCAACTGACTCTCCCTCTTCAACAAAAAAAGAAATATTGTCAACTGCATTTTTTGAAATATATTCCCTCTTTTTGAAAAAGGCACAAAATTTATTTTTAAAGCCTTTAAATACTTTTTTCGTTTTAAAAATTTTACATAAATTACTTACTTCAATAACTTTCATAATTTTTCCTTTGAGTAATTTCATTATAGCATAGTTTTATAATTTTTTTATTTAAAAAACTAAAAAAATCCGCTTAAAAAACGGATTTTAAAGATAATGTAAATCAGTTAATCTGTAAGCCGAGTTCTGTATTAAACGGTCATCTATCTAGGCTTGTTGTCACCAACAAACTCAAGCGGTGTAAAGAAGCACGCGAACAACGTATTGCCTCATACCTTGCTCCGAGTGGGGTTTACATATGCCCCTTTCGTCTCCGAATGGGCGGTGAGCTCTTACCTCACCTTTTCACCCTTACCGAAAAAATTTTCGGCGGTTATTTTCTGTTGCACTTTCCTTAGAGTCGCCTCCACCTGCAGTTAACAGGCACTCTGTTCTATGGAGCTCGGACTTTCCTCAGGGTTATCCCTGCAACCGTCTGATTAACTGACAAAATTATTATAGCAAATTTTTCGTAAAATGTCAATATTAGAATAAATCTAAAAATTTTTATTGAAAAGATTTAATATATATGGTATAACATAAATAAAAAATAAGGAGAAAATTATGAGGGAAAACAACGAAACTTTTATTATGGATGAAATTGAGGCATTTATGTCAAATCAAAGAAGATCGAGAAAATCAATAAAATTTTTGACTTCTTTTAAAATAGCAAAACAAAAAATTAAAAAAATCTATTCTAACAAAGAACTTAATGAAGAACAAAAACGAAATTATTCAACAATATTTGTTTACGGTGTTATTCAAAAATATGCTTCATTTTTACAAACCGCTTACCCAAAATTTGGAGAAAATGCTCAAAAAGAATTACGAAATAGAATCATTTCTTTGGTCGCATTACAAAATCTAGATAACATGATAATGATTAATTCAATGCAAACAATTTTAAATGTTAACAAAAAGCAACAACAATTTATTACACTTGATTTGTAA
>CAZKOT010000015.1:0-21023 GCA_964554475.1 uncultured Christensenella sp. | reverse complement strand
GTCAATAAGTTCTATTGCCTCATTTTTTTTATTTTCATCATTTATTAAAATTTCAAGTTCTAATATATAACCATAACCAACTGTAAAATCTAAACAAGCTAAAGCTTCTTTAAACTTAAATTCAAAACGCGTTCTAAACCATTTTGCTTTAACCGGAAACAGTGAGTTAAAAATATATTCAGCATCATCGGCATACTTATTATCAATAAAAACTTCTTTCTCTTGTCTACTTTCATCACCAATATTCCCATCTTTCATCCAAATTTTTAAATAATTTAATGTTCTCATTAAACGAAAGTCTTCTCTACAATCATAGTAAGTCGTAACCTGTTTTTGTTTTTTTTCTTGTTGTAAATTAAATTTTTTTATAAGAAAGTTATATTCCTCTTTCGAAATAAAAACTCTTTTTTCAATTTCATGCATAAAAACCTCATTTTAAATTTTTTTTCAAATTTCAAAATCAAATTTTTTTCTCATTCTTTTTCATCACTTTTAGCAAGGGAGAATATAAATCTTTTTCAGGCGGAATATAAAAATTTTCCATGCCTGCATCATTTGAAAAAACAATATTTTTATAATTTCGTAAAATGACAATCGGAGTTTGTTCGGAATTCTCGCCCATTAATAAAACAGCCATTGAGGTAAGTGGGTCAATTTTGTTTACTTGTGTCACATGCATAGCGCGGCCAAAAATATCTTTTTCGCCTCGAATGTCTTTTAGCGGCTCAACTCCAGCGAGTCCTATCGTAATTCCCGTTACTCCCCAGCGAAGAGAGGTTGTGTGGCTGTCGGTTGCTATAATTCCCAATTTTGAAATTCCATTTTTCTTGATTAAATAAGAGCGGATTTTATTGCATAATTTGGATATATCTTTCGGCCATAAAATAAAATGCCCGTTTGAGTTACTTTCGTCAATTCCTGCATTTGGAATTAGCACGTTATTTGTAATTGTTAAATTCACTTTAAATCCGTCACAATGGATATAGGGTAAAAAATAATCTGCTTCTTGATTAATCAATTCTTCTTTAGAGGTTTCCAAAGCGGGAACACATCTTCCTTGATGAATTGCAAGAATTTTTGATGTTATAAAAATAATATCACCGTCTCGAATTTCAAGACCATTAATAACATCCCAAATTTCATCTTTAGGGGGATTGATTATTCTTGTTTTTATAGGTAAAAATTCAAATTTCATTTGTAACCTCTTTAGATTAATATTTTAACTTAATTTTTATAAATTACAAAATTAATTTATAAGCACATTTATTCTGTTTCCATAATCTTATTTAAGAAAATATTATTTACAAAAACTTAAATCAATCAACATTGACAAATAAAAAAATTTAAATTATACTTTTGAAAAAAATAATACTTAAAGAGGAAAAATAATGTTATATAACTTAGAAAAAGTTCAAAAAGATTTACAAACAGCTTATAGGACAAATAATGAAAATATTTTACACGGTGATTTCCATAAAATTGACGAAAGATTGAGTATTATAGAAAAAATGTTAGCAGTCGATTGCAAAGAAAATCTTTATAATATTGTTTCTCAAATTATTGAAGTAGCAATTGATATTTGTTATTACAATAAATTGGAACTTTCGAAAATTTTATGTAATAAATCAAAAAATGGACTAAGATATTGTTTAATAATTTTAAGAGCAAAGCAACGAGAAGTAATAGGTATGAGATGTGAGTTCAAACGTCAAAGAAGACAAATTGATAATCTTGAAATAAAGAATGAAAACCAAAGAAAAATTTCTAATTTATCGGATGAACTTAATCGAATAAATTCCAAAATAGAGTTTTTAAAAAACTTTTTTA
This sequence comes from uncultured Christensenella sp., assembly GCA_964554475.1. GTDB lineage: Bacteria > Bacillota > Clostridia > Christensenellales > UBA1242 > CAJKWP01. The sequence goes on along the minus strand of CAZKOT010000015.1, from coordinate 19,196 downwards.
AAACGGAAACTAAAAAAGACGTAAAAGAATTGTAATAAAAAAAACCGAGTAAACAATCGGTTTTTTTATTTCTATTTGTTTTAATTTAAAGATTGAAATATAGACTGTGCAAAGTGAATATAATTTTCTATCGAATTAATATTCTTTCCTTTCTATTTTTTTCTATTCATATAAATTAAATTTACAGTTTCGTCACAAGTTTGAAATCAGCTCTACCCTTATCGTCAACTTTCAATAGTTCAACTTCAACCAAATCACCAATTTTAACAACGTCTTCAACCTTTTCGGTTCTTTTTGGTGCCAATTTTGAAATATGAATCATTCCGTCTTTTCCGGGTGCTATTTCAACAAATGCTCCAAATTGCATTATTCTTACAATTTTTCCACTGTAGATTTTTCCAACCTGTAATTCTTCAACAATAGTTAAAATAATTTGCTTTGCTCTTTGTGCTGCATCTTCGTCAGGAGTTGCAATAAAAACACTTCCATCATCTTCAAGATCAATTTTCACACCTGTTTCTTCAATAATTTTGTTAATAACTTTTCCGCCACTTCCAATAACATCTTTGATTTTGTCTGGATTAATTGTGAAAGTGATAATTTTTGGAGCATATTTTGAAAGTTCTTTTCTAGGTTTTTTGATTACCTCTAGTAGTTTTTCCAAAATATAAATTCTTCCATCCCTTGCTTGTTTTAATGCAGTCTTGAGAATTTTTTCGTCTATTCCTTTGATTTTCATGTCCATTTGAATTGCAGTAATTCCTTTTTCGGTTCCTGTTACTTTAAAGTCCATATCTCCAAAAAAGTCCTCAACGCCTTGAATATCACTTAAAACAGCAACTTTTCCACTGTCAACATCTTTAATCAATCCCATTGCAATTCCCGTAACAGGAGCTTTGATAGGTACACCTCCGTCCATAAGTGCAAGAGTTGAACCACAAACACTAGCCATTGATGACGAACCATTCGAAGAAAGAACCTCACTTACAAGTCTTAATGAGTAGGGAAAATCTTCTTCATTAGGAATAACAGACTCAAGTGCCCTTTCTGCAAGTGCTCCATGTCCAATTTCTCGTCTTCCTGGAGTTTTTAATTGCCTTGCTTCACCAGTTGCATAAGGAGGCATATTGTAATGATGCATATATCTTTTTGATTCTTCATCATCTAATCCTTCAATTTTTTGAACTTCAGAAATCGTGCCCAATGTTAATGCAGTTAAAACCTGTGTTTGACCTCGGGTAAAAACTCCACTTCCATGAACACGGGGTAAAACCCCAACTTCGCACCAAATCGGGCGAATTTCGTTTGTTTTTCGCCCATCAGGTCTTTGCCCAGTTTTAATTATTTTTTCTCGGACAATTTCCTTTGTCATTCTGTAAAGAACATCGCTAATTTCAACATCTCTTTCGGGAAAAATTTCTGCAAAATGCTCTTTTACCATTTCATCAACTTCACTTTGACTACTTTGCCTTTCACTTCTAATAGTAGTGTCAAGCGCTTTAACTAAAAGAGGTTTTGAATATTCACGAACTGCTGATTCAATTTCGGTAGGTATTTGCAAATATTTGATTTTTGTATTAATTTCTTTTCCAATTTTCTTTTTCACTTCTTTTTGAAAAGCAACAATTTTTTTAATTTCTTCATGAGCAAACATTATTGCTTCAAGCATTTTTTCTTCTGTTACTTCTTTTGCTCCGGCTTCAACCATTAAAACTGCATCTTCGGTCCCACTAACATAAAGCGACAAATCGCTTTTTTCACGTTCTTGTGCATCTGGATTAATAATTAACTTACCATCGACAAGACCAACAAAAACTGAACCTGTTGGTCCCATAAATGGGATATCCGAAATTGAAAGAGCAAAAGATGAACCCAACATTGCAAGAGTTTCTGGCAAAACATCGGGGTCAACTGATAATGCGGTTGCAACAACACTGACATCATGGTAAAAACCTTTAGGAAAAAGTGGACGTAACGGTCGGTCAATAAGACGAGAAGTTAAAATTGCTTTATCACTTGGTCGTCCCTCTCTCTTTTTAAATCCTCCCGGAATTTTACCAACGGAATACATTTTTTCTTCAAAATCCACTCCTAATGGAAAATAATCAATTCCTTCTCTTGGTTTTTCCCCCATTGTAACATTAATCATAACAACGGTTTCTCCGCAAGTAACTAAACATGCACCGCTTGATTGTTCACAGTACTTACCCGTTTTGAACGAGATTGTCTTCCCGCCGACTGTGAGGGCGAAAGACTGTTCTTTAACTGACATATTTTTCTCCTTCCATTATAAATATTTCAATGCAAATTTTGCATTTGCATTGAAAATAATTATCTAATGTTTAAATCTGCTTTAATTTTTCTAAATGCATTAATATCTTTCTTTTCAAGATACGAAAGCATTCTTTTTCTTTGTCCAACAAGTTTTAATAATCCACGAGTTGAATGGTTGTCTTTAGGATTCTTTTTTAAATGCTCAGTTATGGTTTTAATTCTTTCGGTTAAAAGAGCAATTTGAACATAAGTGGAACCAGTGTCATTTGCAGAAATTTTAAACTTGTCAATTGTTGTTTTCTTTTCCATTTTTTTCCTCCCTTTTAGATTTCACCTCAAATTAAGTTTGCCATATTTCAAGGGATTATGGACTTTTTTTGAGGAACGAAAAAAGTATAACACAGTGAAATTATATTGTAAAGAGATAATTTCCTAATTTCAATAAAAATAATAAGTTTTGTATGCCGTGTTACTTAAACAGTTCCTTCTTCTTCTCACACATTTCTTCCACTCTTTTAATATATTCTTCTATGAATTTAGCATTTTGAACTCTTTCAATTTTTCCACCTTTTCCAAAAACTCTTTTTGTTATTGCATTTGCTCCGCATGCTAAAATTGAAAGCGTTTCTTCTGTGCTGTCTATATTAAAAATGCAAACATGATTATCACGCATCCACCCAACATTTTCAAGTGCTTCAGCCATATTTTTTTGTCTGTAAAGATAGTATGGTTTATATCCATTTTCAAAAAGTTTTTCATTAGCATATGAAATCATTTTTGAAACAACTCCATTCTTTTCTACATTTTCTAAAGGCTTAATTTCAGCAGCTTTTTTATAAGCTAAAGTATGAATAGTAAGGTTATGAGGTGAAAGTTCAAGTGCAGTGTCAACGCTTTTTTTAAAATTTGAAAGTGTTTCATTTAAAAAGCCAGCAATTAAATCCATATTCAAAATAAAATCATATTTTAATGCAGTTAAGTATGCAGAAAAAACTTGCTCATTATTATGATTTCTTCCAATACATTTTAATGTTTTTGAATTAAAAGTTTGAGGGTTAATGCTAATCCTTGTTACTCCATGTTTTTTTAATACTTTTAATTTTTCCTCTGTAATTGTGTCTGCCCTACCACATTCAACTGTAAACTCAGAAACAGGATAAGAAAGTTCAGAAAGCAATAAATCTAACTCTTCTGGTGAAAGTATTGTTGGTGTTCCACCCCCAATATAAATTGTTCGAACAATAAAAGATTTTTCATTTATTAATTTTTTTGTCCATTGAATTTCTTTTATCAATGCATCTAAATAATTTGGTATTAAATTTTTCACTTCCTCTAATGGAGAAGAAATAAAACTACAATAATTGCAACGCGAAGGACAAATAGGGATGTTAATGTAAAGGTCAACAAGATGATCATTTCTAATAATACAATTTTGATTTTTAATAACTTCATAAAGTAATTTTGCTTTTTCGCTTGAAACAAGAAAATCACGAATTAAAAATTCAGTTAAAACGCTTTTATCCACTCCTTCAAAGAGAAGGTCATAAGCAACAGCTGTTGGATGAACACCGGTCAAAAAACCCCATGGCAACTCTTTTTTTGTATGCTTTGAAAGAGTAAAATAAACGCATTGTTTTAAAAAAAATTTTAAGATTTTTTTCTCTGAAAGAGAATTTTCAAATTTGGGTAATTTGTTTATTTTTGAAAAAGAAGTTTCAGTTTGTCCATCGCTAACAAGACATTGATGAATTACTTCGTTTTCGCTAATAATTTGCTTATGAATTATTTGAATTTCAGAGAAAGGAAAAAACAGATTAGCTAAATCAAAAATCTCTTTACGAAAATTTTCAGTGTTGGTTATAATTTTTATTCTATCGTTATTACTCATTTATTCTATTAACCTCTTTTGTTTCTTTATAACCCTCAATCATTTTAATCACTTTGGCAAGTTGTTCAAGTGTTTCAACTTGAAGTTTGAAATGCGTAACAGAATAATCATCAACTTTTTTGCTTTGAAAACTAATAATAAAAATTTTCATTTCAATAATTTGCTTCATAATTAGTTGTAAAAATTTGTTTGAAGGGATTGAAATAACACGAATACCCGCCACAAAGGTTTGACTCTGTCCACTAACTTTATCCATCCATTCTGCCGCAATTAAACGTTCTTTTTCAAAAAACTTAAGATTATGACAATTTTCTCTGTGAATTGTGACTCCTTTCCCACGTGAAATATAACCAATAATTGAATCCCCCATAACCGGTCCACAACACCCTGCATAACGAATAAGCATACCACTTTCACCATCAATCAAAATCCCGTCTTTATTTTTCTTTATTAAAAGTTTTGGAGGTGATAAGATTAAGTCTTTTGGATGATTATTTTCAATTTGTGATTTTAAATTTTCATTTATTAACCTGTTAACCACTTGACGAATTGAAGTACTTCCATATCCGACAGAGGCGAAAAGTTCATCGGGTTCATTAAAACAAAGTTTTTCATAAACATAGGTAAAAACATCGCTGGAAAGTAATTTTGAAGCTTCCAAACTTCTTGATTTAAGTTCTTCTTCAATCATTCTTTTGCCCGTTTTAATATACTCTTCTTTAAATTCTTTTCGAAAAAAATTTTTTATTTTACTTTTTGCTGAAGAAGTTAAAACATGTTTTAACCAATCACGAGAGGGACCTTTACTGTTTTGTGAAGTCAAAATTTCAATAATATCACCATTATTTAATTCTGTTGTCAGAGGCTTTAAAATTCCATTTACTTTTCCGCCCACACAACTGTTTCCAATATCGGAATGAATTGCATAAGCAAAATCAATAAGTGTTGCTCCTTCTGGAAATTCAATAATTTTTCCTTTTGGAGTTTGAGCATAAATAACCCCCGAACTAAGTTGCTCTTTAAATGCATCAATAAGTTCACGATTAGAAAGTGATTCTGCATTTTCCATAATGGAGCGAATCCATTTTAATTTTTCATCAAGCGTTGTTTTTTTAATTCTTTTTTCTTTGTAAATCCAATGTGCAGCAATACCATAATCTGCAACTCTATGCATTTCTTGAGTTCTAATTTGTATCTCAAGTGGACGATTATTTTCGGCTATTATTGTTGTGTGAAGAGATTGATAGCCATTTGGTTTTGGATTTGCAATAAAATCTTTTAATCTTGTAGGCATAGGTTTATAGATTCCATGAATTGAACCCATGATAGCATAGCAATCTTCTACAGTTTGAGCAATAATACGAATTGCCACAAGATCATAAATTTTTGCAAGTGGAAGTTTGTTTGTTGTCATTTTTCTGTAAATACTTGAAAAATGTTTTTGTCGATGAGTAATAATTGCATTAATTTTTAATTCCTGCAAAATATTTTCAATTCTACTTTTCGTCAATTCAATTTGCTTTTCGTTTTCTTCTTTTTTTAGCATTAAATTGGATAATAAATATTCATAAACATCGGGTTCAAGAAACTTTAAACAGAGATCTTCAAGTTCTGATTTGATTAAATATAATCCAAATCTTTCAGCAAGTGGAGCAAAAATTTCACGCACTTCGGTTAAATAAGCATGAAAAACAGGAGTAATTGGTGGAGTTAAATTACGCAATGAAAAAAGAATTAAGCAAAGCTTGATAATAATAACTCTAATATCTTTACTTATTGCAATTAACATCATACGAAAATTTTCTGCTTCACTAATATTTTTTGCAGAGTATTTTTCAAGTTGTTTTAAATTAATAAAAAGTTCAGTGGCATCATCAGGAAAATTATTTTTGATATATGTTTTGACATCGAAAGAATTATCTTCAAAAACATAATTTAAAATTTCTGCCAAAAAACAACTTTGGTCAAGTTTTAATTCATCTAAAACTAAAAGTATATTAAACAATTCACTAAGTGGCTTTTTTTGTTCTTCAAGTAGCTTTGTTACATTTTTAACAATGCTAGATTCAGTAATTTTTGAAATTTCTAAAATTTTTTGGAGCATAACACCTCCTTATTTCTTTTGTAATTCTTTTAAAAAGTGAACATAATTAAAAATTGATGAATTTGTAAGCGGGTTTTTAATTGAATTATTAATTTTAATTAAAAATTTATTTTTTTCGTATATTATTTCAAGCAAATTTAATTGTTTAAAAACCAAAAAAGCACAATAAAAATCTAAAAATTTTATTTTATATTTAATAAATTCATTATACATAATTTGTAAATTTTCAAAAACTACTTCATTAAGATTTTTGAAAATATTATATATGTTTATAAAATTATTTCTATTATTCTCAATTTTTGAAAAAATTTCTTGTGAAAATTTTACATTTTTAGAAAGAAAAATTTCTGCATTTGAAATATGGTTTATTGCACACAAATAACCTTCATCCAAAATCCCGTCAACAAAAATAATTCTCTGAAAATTTTTTGCAAATTCAAAACTTTCAGGACAAAAAATTATTGAGTTGAAACCATTATTCGAAATGTTTTCACCCATTTCAAAAAAGTAAAAATTTTCTGTGTTATAATTTTGAGTAAAAGAGAGCAAAGAATCTAACTGTGTGAAAACAAATGCAGTTCCAAAAGCAGACAAAGCACAATCAGAAACAAATTTTAAAAGTTCTTCATTTTCAAAATTTTTAAATTTTGCCCCACACTTTCCTTTGTAAAAGAGTTGTGAAAGTGAAAAAGCGGTAATGTTGTCAACACTATTTTGTATCAAGTTAAAATCAGCTTCAAGACCTCGTAAAATTCCCTTAATAAATTGATTTTTAAATTTTGAATTTTGAAATTCAAAAATCAATGTTTTTTCTTTAGAAAATTTTAATTTGTAATAATCTTCAATATAATTAAAATATATAAGATTTAATTTCTTTTCAATAATAAGATTTGCATGACTTGGAGAGTTTTTTAGAGAATTTAAAACAATTTCTTCTACTTTAATTTTAAATTTTGGAGGTTGATTTTCACAACCATAAGGTTGTAGAACCTCTAAACTTTTAACCAAATTTTCATCAATTTCCGAAATTGTAATTTCGCTGTCATAATATGAAATTGGAATAAAAACTTTGTCATCAATATTTTTAAAAATGTAACTATTCACCCTTGTTTTAAACTCTTCAAATTTAGAATATTCAAGTGTTAAACCTGCGGCAACTGTATGTCCTCCAAAAGACTGTAAAATATCCTGCAGGTCAGAAAGAAGTGCATGAACATTAACATCAAAAAGACTTCGTGCGGAACCTTTTAAAACATCACCTTTTTTTGAAAATAAGAAAACAGGACGGTTATATTCCTCAACAAGACGTGCACAAACAATTCCCAAAATTCCCTGGTCCCATTCTTTACTTGCTAAAATAATTGCTCGAAGTGAACTAATATTTTCATTTTTTAAAAGTGTTTTACAATCCTCATATACATTATTACAAAGATTTTGCCTTTCCAAATTATGAGCAAAAACATCTTTAATTAATGATTTAATTTTTTTTGGATTTTTTTCAAGATAAAGAAAAAGCGAATCTTTTGCATCTCCCATTCTACCTGATGCATTTAGTTTTGGAGCTATTTTAAAGGCAATATCAAGTGAATTAACATTGCTAGGATTTAAATTTTGTTCTCGAAAAAGCATTTTTAATCCAATGGGTAAAAACTTTTCCATTAGAGAAAGTCCGGTTTTAACAATAACACGGTTTTCGTCTTTTAAAGGGACTATATCAGCAATTGTTGCAATTGTTGCAATGGGTAGAAAATCGGATGCATCATCACCTAAAAGGGCCTGTGAAATTTTAAATGCTAAACCTGTTCCACAAAGTTCACGAAAAGGATATTCTTGATTGGGAAGTTTAGCATTTACAACAATTGAATCAGGTAGAATTAGTGGGATTTCATGATGGTCAGTCACAGCAATTTCAACACCTAAACTTTTTGCATAATCAATTTCTTCATAATTTGAAATTCCGCAATCAACGGTAATAATTAAATTAGGATTAAATTCATTTTTTATTTTTTCAATAATATTTTTTGTTAATCCATATCCGTCATAAAATCTATTTGGTAAATAAAAATCCGCTTTACAACCTAATTTTTCCAACGTTTTTAGCATTATAGCTGTTGCTGAAACTCCGTCCACATCATAATCACCAAAAATTAAAATTTTTTCTTTTTCAGTTATTGCTTTTTTAATTCGTGAAATTAATCTATCCATATCTTTTAGTAAAAATGGATCATAAAGCATTTCTTTTTTAGGAAAAAGAAATTTTGAAATTTCCGCCTCAGTTTTATAGCCACGTGAAATAATTAACTCCATAACTCGAGGTGGTAAATTGAATTTTTCACTATAACCATAAAGAAGTGTATTTGAAACACCCAAATTTAAATACTTTAAAAACCTCATAATAATGTCCAATACAAAGATATATTTTCAGTCATAAAGCACTCTAAAGTTAATTTGAAAAAATATTTCAAAATAAAATATTAATTAATCTTATATATCATTCAAACTAACAATATTATTTGCATTTAAACATTTTTGAAATGTTGAAAAATACTAAAATTTTTAATTTTATTTTAAACATATTTTTACTTAACAACACTTCATTAAAATTAATACGGCTTTAAGCCTGAACCTTATGTTTTAATTATATCCAATAAATTAGCATTTACAAAACAAATTAACAAAGTTTTACAATATAATTTACGCGAGCCGACAGGCTCAACTCCGTCGCACAATCACATTACGATTATTTTAGTATTTAGATATATTAGTAATTGCATTGTGCATTTTAATCTATTTCTTTTTTAAAAACTTTTGAAACATCAACCTGGTTTACTAAAATAAACCCTTTTTCAGAAGCATTTGGAACTTTATCCCCACTGACAACTTTTAAAAAAATTTGACACTTTTCTTCTGAGTTAAAAATTAATGTTTTGTTTACTCTTTCCTTGTATGCGGTGAAATCTTCACAATCAATTTGCTGCTTTGCATTACACTCAAGAGTTGTAAGTGAATGCCATAAATCTTCATCACCTAAATTTAGTGTTATTTCATCTTCAAATTCGTTATGATAATTAATTTCTAAATTTGACTTGTCACTCTTAATCAAAATATCATAAAATTTTTCTTCAAACTCCTTATCTTCAACAAAAGAAATGTTAACGGTATGTTGATCACTTCCCGCAGCAGTTGCATCTTTTAAAAATGCTACAATAGGAACTCCTACACATGAAGAAAAAAATGTTGAAAAAAAACATAATAATAAAATTAAAACTGATAATTTTTTCACTTTTTTATTATGTTCTTGTGGTAATTTATTATTCAAAAAAAAATAAAAAATTAAAAAACTAAAAGCTATCGAGAAAGAGCAATAGTCCCCTCGCTCCATAACGGAATTACTCGTAATTCCTGCAAAATTGCCAAAAGCAATTTGACACTCGGAAGGCTCGGCAAATGCTTTGAGCCGTTAAATTTGCTTTAGCATCCCGAACATCAAAATGAATTAGCATTTTGCAGATTTGCGAAGCAAATCTCAAAAAGTGAGGGTTTACAGAGTTTACGAAGTAAACGCGTTAAGAGGCGAAAAAGGCAGGAGTTTACTTCACGTAAATGACTGTCGTGAAGCGTTTGACAGTAAACGCAGTAGCAAAAAATTTGTTAATTTTTTGCGTCCATTGCACTTTGTCAACAGCTTTTATGTAATCAAAATAATTGTTGCCGCTTTATTAATCTCACTATTTGCAGGTGGGAGCTGGTCTAAAATAATACCCCCATTGCCAACAATTTCATATGAAAGTCCAATATTAAGTAAATCATTTGTTGCTTCTGTTAAGCTTTTTCCAACTAAATTTGGCATGACAACAATTTTATTTAATATTTGCATTGCTTCATCTAAATGAGAAGGCTGGAAATTTTTATACTCGAAAATCCCATTAAAAATTTCTTTTGCATAAGGAGATGCAACAATACTTCCAAAATACTGTCCTGAACCAGGTTCATCTGCCATAACCAAAACCACGTATTCAGGATTTGATGCGGGATAGGTGCCAATAAAACTTGAAATATATTTTCCGCTAATTTTACCATTTTCGTATTTTTGAGTTGTTCCAGTTTTCCCACCCATTTCGTAACCGGGAATAAAAGTATATTTTCCCGGCTTTGAAACCGTTTCTTCAAGCATCATATTTATTGTTTTTGAAACATCTTCACGAACAACTTTTCTTACAGGAGTAATAGAAAAATCATGAATAACTTTTCCATTTACATCTGTAATGTTTTTTATTAATTGAGGTTCAAAAAGCGTTCCTCCATTCACCACTGCAGAAACTGCACAAATTAACTGAAGTGGCGTAACTGCAACCGCCTGTCCAAATCCCATTCTTGCAAGGTCGACAGTTCTAACTAAGCTTTTGTCCATTATAATACCACCGCTTTCCCCACTAATTTCAATACCAGTAGGAACGCCAAAACCGTAAATGTTCAAACGCTGATAAAATTTTTCAAGTCCAAGTCGAAGTGCTAATTCAACAAAAACCACATTACATGAATTACAAATTCCATCAATTAAATTTTGTGAACCATGACCGGAATGTTTCCAACAACTGATTCGCTCACCGCCTATTGTTACTCCTCCATTGCAATAAAACCCATCTTCAACAAAAGCAAGATTTTCTTCCAAAACTGAAGCCATTGTTAAAATTTTAAAAGTTGAGCCGGGTTCATAAACATCAACTACGCTTTTATTTTTAACCATATCCATTAGATTTTTAATATTGTTTCTTGGAACGTTGTTTAAATCAAAACTCGGTTTTGTTGTCATTGCTAAAATTTCACCAGTTTTTGCCGACATAACAATTGCCGTTGCCGATTTTGCCGATTGCTCAAACATTAATTTTTCTATTGCACGTTCTGTTTCTAGTTGAATTTTACTGTCAATTGTTAAGGTTACATTTAATCCCGGAATAGAAGGAATATAGCTACGAAGAGTATTTTCTAACTCTATCCCACGAATATCACTTTGAACAATCGAATAACCGTCAATTCCTTTTAAATAATTGTCATAAAACAATTCAACACCTGCCTGTCCTTGGTTGTCAATTGTTGTAAAACCCAAAACTTGAGTTAATAAATTTCCATATGGATAAAATCTTTTTATATTTTCTGAAAGAAAAACTCCATCAAAGTTTTTTTCAATAATTTTTTCACCATCTTCTTTTGAAACATGTCCTTCAATTAAAACTTCACTGATATTGCTATAAATAACTTTATCATAAATTATTTTATAATCTTTTTTTAATATATTTGAAAGGAATTTTGCAACCGTAACTGGGTCTTTAATTTGACGACTTCTTGTGTAAACACTGTAAGTCATGTAAGAAACAGCAAGAGAAGCTCCAGTTCTATCAAAAATTTTACCACGTTCGGCAACTAGAGGTAAATCACGTGTCCACTGCTCTGCTGCTCTTGCCTGAAGAGCAGCACCATTAATAATTTGAACAACGCCTAATTTTAAAATTAAAGCACAAAAAATAAAGGATATTATGACAGCAAGTGATAATATCCTCTTTTGTAATGAATGTAATGTAAATTTAACTCTCAAATTTTAGTCTCCAAAAAATAAATTTGAAAACAAATACGAATTAACCTCCAAACAACTTTGCAAACCAATTACACAGACTGTCAAACCAATTGCTTTGAGGTTGGTACGAAGTGGGTTCTTCAAGTGGACGTGGATGAAGCGTGATTACATCTTCAATAGGGTCAAGTGTTGATCCCTCAGGATTTTCTTTTAATATCTTTAAACTGTCAACTTTTGATGCTAGCTTTATTATGTTATCATCATAAATATTCTGCATTTCTGAAATTGAATTATTTATTTGTCCTATTCTAACTGAATTTGTTATAAGCCAACCTGTGCAAATTGCAATTACAATAAAATATATTGCTGTTACAACTCTTAAACGAAACATTTTTGCTTTTGCATGAGCTTTAGGTTTTGCTTTAAATTCAACAAAATCAAAATCAGATTTCTTTTCTTCATTAGTTACAGTTGTTGCATTAACAGCAAACTCTTTTGTATTTTCTTTCACCTCTTTGCTACTACATGGCAAATAATCATTTTCAGCATTTTCTTTCATATTTTCGAAAGATGCAGCAGAAAACATATTAATTCTAGGAGATGATTTGTCAAATTTTGGCATTTGAGTTTTAAAAATATTTTCATTAGAAAAAATTTGTGTTTTTTCCATTTCTGTAGGAGTGTTAAAAGTCGAAGCAGAAAAAAAATTTTTAGAAAAGCTTTTTTCAACTGGTTTTACATCTTCATTGGTTTTTTGCTCTTCTTTTTCAGTTAAAACAGTTCTGTTTAACTTGTCTTTGAAATAATTTTCTCTCATAAACATTTTACTCCTTTGTGAAAAAATTTATGACTTATACAAATATATTTTACATTAAATATTTAAAAAATAGCAAATAAAACTTACTTAAAACGTAGATTGAAAAATTAAAGCATAACAATTTAATATCAAAATTCTACATTTCAATGTTTAAAACTTTCGCTTTTTGTCGAATTTTTCATCACTTTATGACATGGTTTTGCATCAAAGTTCAATTTTGGAAATGATATTATTGATTTTACAAAAAATTTTTTAATTAGGGTAAATCTTAAATTTTTTCTGCAATTCTTAACTTCGCACTTTTACATCTAGAATTAGATGAAATTTCTTCTTGCGAAGAAGTTATTGGTTTTTTTGTAATTAATTTTAAGCTTGGTTTATGCCCACAAATACAAACTGGAGTTTTTGGCGGACATATACAACCTGTTGCATGAAAAGAAAAAGTTTTTTTAACAATTCGGTCTTCAAGTGAATGAAATGTAATAATAGCAATTCTTCCATTAGGTTTTAAACAAGAAACCAAAAAACGAATTGAATTTTCGAGTTCTTCAAGCTCACTATTTACCTCAATTCTTATTGCTTGAAAAGTTTTTTGACTTGCACCTTTAAATCGAAATTTTGCGGGCAATGCTTTTTCAATTACTTCATTTAGTTGTTTTGTTGTTTGAATTTTTGAAAATTCTCTTGTTTTAAGAATTGCGTTGACAATTAATTTTGCGTTTTTCTCTTCTCCGTATTCAAAAAGGATTTTTTCAAGTTTTTCTTTCGAATAGAAATTAACAACCTCAAAAGCGGTCAAATCCTGCTCAATGTTCATTCTCATGTCAAGTGGTCCATCTTTTAAAAAACTAAAACCACGCTCCGCACTGTCAATTTGATGTGAACTGACTCCTAAATCAATTAAAATTCCGTCAAAATTTAATCTTTCGTTTATGTTGTCATTGCAAAATAAACGTTTTCGTTCACCAGCATCATTTAAAATTTTTTCCAAATCTTTGAAATCAGATTTGATAAAATAGACATTTTTAAATTTTTTTAATCTTTCTTTACTTGTCAAAATTGCATCAATATCTTTATCAACTCCGATTAACTTTCCTTTTTTTGACAGTTTTTTAAGAATCTCAAGTGAATGTCCTCCCCCTCCAATTGTGCAGTCTAAATAAAAACCATCAGGGTTAATATTTAACCCTGATATGGTTTCATTTAATAAGACAGGAGTATGATAATGCATTTCTAACCTTTTTTAAACTATTTTTAATAAACATCTTTTTTAGATTAGATTACATCTTCAACGAAAATGCTAAGCAATATTGATTCAATCGGATCTTCATAATTTGTCGTAATATAATTATTAACATCTGAGTAAATAAGTGATTCAATTTCAACAACAACATTATTTTCATCCAAAATCTCAAGTAAAATATTGCTTTGTGCAAGTTGGTCAATTAAAGCTTGAGCATTACTTAAATCTGGTGTTGTATCAAAAGTATCATAAGCGGTTTCAGCATTATATACTTTAAGTCCCTCTGCTGCATAGTCTGTTATTCCTGTTAATGAATCAGGGATATCTCCTCCCGATAATCCTTCAAGGAAAGCAATCACAGCATCAACTTTAGCGGTAGAGTATTGAACATCCGTGCCTAGACCATTCGCAAGTGTTCCTAATGCACCATTAATATTATTAAGACCAAGTGAAATCTCGTCAATAACATCAAAATCAACCGCAATACCAATCAAATCTGCCAAAATATCACCGTATTCAGTATCTCCGTTATGCATAACATTAATTAATGCAACTAATTGACCTTCAAGAGGTGTTAAATAAATGTCGCTAACATCAGTTAATGATTGTGTTTCAAGTGCTAATGCTAATAAATCAGTCCAAATAACATCATTTTGATCTTCATATTCTTCAATCAATGTTGTAAATTCAGTTCCATAAGTTGCGTCTGCTTTTAAATAATTAATTATTGCACTATAAGTCCCAGCAAATACACCTGCATCTCCAGTTCTCAATGCGTTAATTTTTAATGCATTAAGAAGGGTTGCAATATCTGCTCTTAACAAAGGATCATTAAGTATTGTATTAACATTAAATTCTGTTTCAATATTGTCGTAGACTTGTGCAAAAGCATTAATAACGTCAACTATTTCATCTGCCTGGGAAGTAATATCAGTTGAGTATGAAACATCATCAATTGTTGTTGATAAAACTGTTTCAAGTTCGCCGTTAATTGTGTTTACAACAATAAGAAGTAAGTTAGTCCAAATAACATTTTCTTCACCTTGTTCATTAATCATTGTTGTGATTAAATCACCATAAGTAGCATCCGATTTCAAGAAATTAACAAGTGCATCATAAGTTCCGGCAAAAACACCATTGTTATCAGGTATACCATTTTCATCTTCATCTCTAAATTTGTTTACCTTTAATGCATTCATTAATCCACCTATTTCTTGGTGATTATTAAGAATTGCTTCCGAATCAAAACTTTCGTCAACTACAAAATATACTTCAGCTAAAGCGCTAATAACATCAATAATTTCTTCACTTTGAGTGTATATTACAGCATCCGAAGGAATTTCTGGAATAGGTGTTATGGTTCCCAATGTTGCATCAAGATCATCATTTAAACCATTAATCATTTCTATAAGAGTAGTTGAAAACAGTTTTCTAAATCCAACGCTACTTAAACCTGAAGAAATAATATTGTGAATATAAGTTTCACTATTACCAGCTTCAGCATCAATTTCTGTTAGTGCACTAAGTAGTGCGTCAACATCAACTTCTTCTTCAGTACCTATTAAATCTAAAATAGCAACATCTGTGTCCGTTTTGCAATTTTTCAATGCATTCAAAGCAAGTTGTATGCTTGCAAGTTCTGCTGCCCAAATATCATCATCTCTAAATTCAGAAATTTCAACATAATCAGAGATTTCAGTATTGACTAAGACGTCAATAATATCTGCATAAATAGTTTTAGCGCCATCAATGTCAACCAAAAGAGCTGAATTTTGAACATTACTTAATACGGAAGCAAGTTTTGATGTTACAGTGTTAATGTTCACATTGATTAATTGTTTAAATTCCGCATTATTAAAGTCAAAATTTTCAATTCCGGTAATTTCAGCGAAAATATCTATTAAATTATTTATAATTGTTGAAAAACCTGATTTTACATTATCCCAATTAACATTAAGGGTATATGGTCCTCCGTCAGGTCCTCTAAAGAGTTCAATTCTTCGAATATAATCTGTTGTTGAAACATAACCTTCTTGAACTTTTTCTAATTCATTAAGACCTAAATTCAAACCTTCAACAAGAATAACTTGTAATGTCGGAGAATTAAACAAGTTAGTAATCACACCGTCAATAATATAACGTTTTGTTGGATCAGTTGGTTTTTTGACATTCAATATATCTGAAATATTTACAAAATTTTTGTTCATAATTTCAGTGTAAAGTGACATACTTGCAGGTAGAAGATCATCTTCAACAGGATAAGTAACAGTTACAGGCACAACGAAAAGTTTAACAACTTGCAATAATGCACGAATATCTTCTTCAAGAATATTTAACATATTTCCATGGTATTTCACCTGTTTAAGCCACGTTCTAATAAATGGTTTAATTTCTTCAGGAATATCCAAACTTAAAATACTGTTTTCATCAATTGTATCAGTTGCAAGCCATTCTAAAGTGTCCGGAAGAATAGACTTTATTAAGCCTGAATCAAAAATATCATCAATAGCATCCTCTATTTTTTCAATATTATCTTCCGTCAAAATATCTTCAATAACAACACCTTCATCAAAATCTATTTCTGTAAGAAATCCTAGATTATTATAAACATTAACTACGGTGTAAATTTCTTTTCGAAGAGTAATTTTTATGTTTTGATCGCCAACGCGAATGGTTGTAAGTGCATCAAAAATAAAATCATCTGCGCGAGTGAAATTCATTATTTTACCAAAAAAACTATTGTTATATCCATTTAATACTTCCATAAATTCCGGAGGCAAATTTTCTGTTAACAGTTTAGAAGCATATGAAGGTTCTCCTTCTTCAGCAGCAATAGCTATATTTTCAGTAGAATTTGTAATATCAGTTACAATTGATAATGCACCTGTAAATGGAATTAAAGTTAAGATAAGAAGTAAAACACCCTCGGCAGCACCAATTAAAGAACCCCACCAACGATATTTCTTTTCCTTTGGCAATTTTTCTTCTACTTTTGTCTTTTCTTCATCAATTTTTCTTACTGCTTGTTTTTTGAAAATAATAGCAGATACTATTTTGTAAACAATCCAGCCAATTAATGCTAAAGCCCAAAGAAGAACAACAAAAACAACTAAATTAATTATAATAAGGGGTAACCTTGTTATAATTTGACTAAAAACAGGACTTGAATTGAAAATGCTTGCTGTAACCTCATTGGTTTGAATATATTGAAGTAAATGTTCCTCTATTGTCAAAGTTACTCCATTAAACGGAACTTCAATGCCTAACAAAGCAAGTGAAACAAATTGAGAAATAATACCAGCAACAAGAGCAAAAATTAAAAATATAAAAAATCTTAGTGAAGACTTTTTTACACCTTTTGCAAGTCCGCCAAAAAAGCCCAACAATGCAAAAAGAACCAATGCTCCAATTAAAACAAGATTTATTATTGTTGCAATGTCCATTTTCTAAACCTCCTTTTTAGAAATAAAAATCTAAAATTCCATATTAGCATACAACATTTTTAATTAAATATCAAACATTATTATGATATTTAAAAAAATTATGTAACTTTTTTTTAAAATTTAAAAAAAATTTTGTCAATAATTAAATTATTAATCAAATAACACTTGCCTTATTCCTAAATCACAATATTTGAACAAAACACATATTTTGAATTGATTAAAAAAGGTTTTAAACTTTTTAAGGAAAAAATGATTGAAATAAGTTTGTGTATGATTGTTAAAAATGAAAGCGAAAATTTGAAACGTTGTCTTGACAGTGTAAAAAAAGCAATTGACGAAATTATCATAGTTGACACAGGTTCAAGTGATAACACAAAAGAAATTGCAAATTTTTTCACAAATAAAATTTACTATTTTGAATGGATTGATGATTTTTCAGCTGCTAGAAATTTTTCATTTTCTAAAGCAACTAAAGAATATATAATGTGGTTAGATGCCGATGATGTTGTAACGTTTCAAAATCTACAAAAATTAATAAAGCTAAAAACTGAACTCCCCGACGAAATTTCAAATGTTTACATGAGATACAATGTTTCTTTTGATGAAAATGAAAAACCTACTTTTTTTTACTTTAGAGAGCGTTTAATAAAACGAAAAGCAAATCCAATTTGGGTTGAACCAGTTCACGAAGTAATAATTTCAAATGGAAAAAACTATTATTCAGACATAGAAATCAATCATAAAAAAGTTCAAAAAAATTCTCAAGAGCGTAATTTAAAAATACTTGAAAAACATATTAAAAATGGTCTCCTACTTTCACCAAGATTAGAATATTACTATGGACGTGAACTTTTTGAAAATGGAAAGATAAATGAAGCAATTTCTGTTTTAGAAAAGTTTTTAAATGATGAAAAAGGTTGGATTGAGAATAATATTGAAGCATGCCGATGTCTTGCAGAATGCTATCTTAGATTAAATAAAGAAAACGAAGCAATAAATATTCTGCTTTCAAGTTTTCGCTATGATATTCCACGTGGAGAAAATCTTTGTAAATTAGGAGAAATTTTTTTTAATAAAAAAAATTACCATTACGCAATATATTGGTTTAAACTTGCTTTAAACAGTAAACCAAATGACAATTGTCTAGGTTTTATTGAAAATGATTATTATGGGTTTATTCCTGCAATTTCAATTTGTGTTTGTTACGATAAATTAGGCAACAAAGAAAAAGCACAAGAGTATAATGAGATAGCGGGAAAATTTAGACCTAAAAATGCCGCTTATCTTTACAATAAGAATTATTTTGAAAAATTAAATAATTAATTTGAAAGTATTTAAAAATTTCAAATTTAAAAATTAAAGTTTTTCAAGTTAAATAATAATTACAAAAGTCAAAAAATAATTTAAAAGAATTAAAAAATCAAATTAAGTAAACAAGTAATTTTGAACAGTAATCTTCTTTACTTTCATTCTTGCTTTTACTGCTTAATTTAAAAGGAGATATAATGTTTTTTAATTTTGGATGTTGCTGTTTGAGACAAAGATTTCCAACTTTAACCTTAAGGGGTGCAGACGGTGCGACTGGAGCAACTGGTGCAACTGGGGCAACGGGACCGACTGGTTCTACTGGACCTACTGGACCTACTGGACCTACTGGACCTACAGGTGCAACGGGACCGACAGGACCAACTGGACCAACTGGACCAACTGGACCTACTGGTGCAACTGGGGCAACTGGGGCAACTGGAGCAACTGGGGCGACTGGATCTACAGGAGCAACTGGTGCAACGGGAGCAACGGGAGCAACTGGAGCGACTGGAGCTACTGGTGCAACGGGGGCAACGGGTGCAACGGG
>CAZKOT010000014.1:17227-26343 GCA_964554475.1 uncultured Christensenella sp. | reverse complement strand
TGTGATAACAGGTGCTAGTTCGGGAATAGGTAATGAAACCGCAAAATTTTTTTTGGAAAAAGGTTGTGTTGTTTATGGACTTTCAAGAAGAAAAATGGGTGAAAAATTTTTTGAAATAGAATGCGATGTAACCAATTCTGAAAATGTTAAGGAGGTGCTGGAAAAAATATTTTTAAAAGAGGGAAGAATTGATGTTTTTGTTAATAATGCCGGCATAGGAATTTCTGGGGCGGTGGAACATATTTCAAAAGAAAAAGAACAAAAGTTAATAGATGTTAATATCTCTGCAGTTTTTGATTGTTGCCGTCAAGTTATTCCTTATTTAAAGCAAAACGGAGGCGGAAAAATTATTAACATAAGTTCAATGGCAGCCGTGTTTCCAATTCCTTTTCAAGCGGTCTATAGCGCTTCAAAAGCGGCAATAAATAATTTTTCAAATGCTCTAAGAATTGAACTTGAGTCTTTGAAAATTGCCGTTGTGGCAGTAATGCCCGGAGACACAAAAACCAACTTTACTATAATGCGAGATAAAGTTGAAAATGAAAAAGGATATGAAGGCCGAATTTCAAAATCAATTTCCAAAATGGAAAAAGACGAACAAAAGGGGACTTCTCCTAAAAAAACGGCAAAAGTGATTTTTAAACTTGCAAAAAAGAAAAATTCTCCTCCGCTTGTTGCAGTTGGAGCATTTTACAAGATTATTGCTTTTTTTGCAAAAATCTTCCCGCAAAGATTTGTTTTGTTTTTAATTAAAAAATTATACGGTTAAAAATAATATTAATTTAGTAAAAAAGACTGCTTTATTACACAAACAATTTAAATTAAAAAAAATTAAAAGGAAAAAAAATGGATTTATTTAACAAATGCGAAAATACTGAAAGAATTGACATGGCAAAAGCTGCTGGTCTATATCCATATTTTCATCAATTAACAACTGGACAAGATACAGAAGTTGTGATTAACGGTAAAAAAACTTTAATGATTGGTTCAAATAACTATATGGGACTAACATCTCATCCCGAAGTCATACAAGCGGGAGTTGATGCTCTCAATAAATATGGGAGTGGGTGTTCGGGTTCAAGATTTTTAAACGGAACGCTTGATTTACATGTTAAACTTGAAACTGCACTTGCAAAGTTTTTACATAAGGAAGCTGTTTTAACTTTTAGCACGGGTTTTCAATCAAATTTGGCAATTATTAGTTGCATCGCAGGAAGAAATGATTTTATTCTTTGTGATAAAGAAAATCATGCTAGTATTTATGATGCTTGCAGATTAAGTTTTGCAAAAATGATTCGTTTCGAACACAGCGACATGGAAGATCTTGAGAAAAATCTTAAAAATCTTGACACATCAAAAGGGGGAGTTTTAATTGTTACTGACGGCGTTTTTTCAATGAGTGGCGAAATTTGTAAACTGCCTGAAATTGTTAAATTAGCAAAAAAATATGGTGCAAAGGTTATGGTTGATGATGCTCATAGTTTTGGCGTTTTAGGTGAACATGGTCGTGGAACAGCAGAATATTTTAATCTTGAAAACGAAGTTGACATTTACATGGGTACTTTTTCAAAATCACTTGCAAGTCTTGGAGGCTTTATGGCAAGTTCAAGTAAAGTTGTTGAGTTTGTCAAACATAATTCACGTCCTTTCATTTTTAGTGCTAGCATAACTCCTGCAAGTGTTGCTTGTGCAATGAAAGCATTAGAAATCATTGAAAGAGAACCCGAAAGAATAAGGAATTTAACAGAAATAAGTGCTTATATGAGAAAATTACTTGTTGAAAAAGGTGTGAAAATTATGGAGGGAACAACTCCTATTATTCCAATTTTCACTTATGATGATATTGTAACATTAAAAGTTTGTAAATCTCTTTTAGAAAGGGGAGTTTACGTTAATCCAGTTTTTTCTCCCGCAGTTCCTGTTGGTCAATGTATTATTAGAACAAGTTACACCGCAACTCACACAAAAAAACAAATGGAATTTGCTGCCGAGCAAATTGCACAGGTGCTAAAAGAAGAGGGAGTGATTTAATAAATAACAAATTACAAAATACAAATGAAATTAAAATTGACAATATAAAACGAGGGCGGTGAATAATAAGTTTGTATAGTAGAATTTGATATTTATTGCATTTTTTTAATACTGAACCGAAATTAAAATTTAATGTTTAAAAAATTGATAAAAATAAGCAAAAAGGCATGGGTTTTTCTCCCATGCCTTAATTGCTCGAGGCGAAAGCGGGTTGCCTTTCGCCATGAAAGGTATGATTACTCCCGCTTCGTCTTTGTATATAATATGTTGTTTTTAAAAAAATATTTAATTAATAAAAAATTTTTTTAGTGGTATTTAATTATTATGTTTATATCCAAATTTAGTTAAATTTGTTTTATTTTTTTTTAATTGTTCGGTAGTTAAAATTGAATTATTTAATAATAATATTAATTAATCTGTTTGGAATTATAATTTTGTTTACAATATTTTTTTCCTTAATTGCTGAGGCAACTTTTTCATCTTTTATTGCTTTTTTAAAAATTTCTTCATTTGTTGCATCGGTTTTAATCGTAATACGCGAAATAATTTTACTGTTGATTTGAATCGCAATTTCAATTTCGCTTTTTATTAATTTACTTTCATCATATTTTGGAAATTTTTGATTGTGAACAGAGTAAGGTTTTCCTAACAATTCCCAAATTTCCTCAGCAAAATGAGGTGCAAACGGGGCAATTAACAAAATTAAATCTTCACTAGTCTTTTTTGCAAGTTTCGTGTTTTTATTTTCGCACATGTCATATTTGTAAAGAGCATTTGTTAATTCCATCAATCTTGCAACAGCAGAATTAAATTCAAATTTTTCCATATTACTGTCAATTTCTTTTATTGCGTAATTTCTAGCGTATTCTAATTCATTTTCTTCGTTTTCATATTTATTTTCATTTACATTTTTTTCTTTGTTTGCTTTTAAAACAATTCGTTCAACACGTTCAAGAAATTTACTCATTGACTTGATTCCGTTGTCGTTCCAGGGTCCGCCGTCCATAAAATTGAATCCAAAAGCAAGATACAACCGAAGTGCATCACTCCCGTAAGTTTTAATATAATCGTCAAGTGTGATTGTATTACCTTTAGATTTACTCATTTTTTGTCCGTCAACACCAAGAATCATACCTTGATGAACAAGACTTTGAAAAGGTTCGTCAAAATTAATGTATTTTTTGTCATTTAAAAATTTTGTTATGAAACGTGAATACAAAAGATGACCTGTCGCGTGTTCCATTCCGCCAACATACTTGTCGACTGGCAGCATTTTATTTGTCAAATTTTTGTCAAAAATTTCTTTATTATTTTTGGCACTGGGATAACGAAGTTGATACCACGATGAACAAATGAAAGTATCAAGAGTATCAGCGTCTCTTTTTGCACTTTTTCCGCATTTTGGACATTTGCAATTAATATATTTTTCATTTTTTGCAAGAGGACTTGTTCCATCGGGTTTGTATTCCATTGTTTCTGGAAGTAAAACTGGCAAATTTGTTTCGCCAACTGTTCCGCATTTTTCACAATATACAACGGGAATAGGACAGCCCCAATATCTTTGACGTGAGACAGACCAATCACGAAGTTTATAATTTGTTTTAAATCTACCTTTGCCCTCTTTTGTTAAATCTTCAACAATTTTGGTTTTTGCTTCTTCGGATTTCATCCCGTTATATTTTCCACTGTTAGTCATTCTGCCAGTTTCAAGATAGGGCAGTACTGTTTTTCCGTTTTCGTTTTCAATTACTTTTATAATGGGCAAGTTATACTTGATTGCAAAAGCATAATCGCGTTCGTCATGTGCAGCAACACCCATAACAACACCAGTAGCATAGGAAGCTAAAACATAATCGGCAATATAAATGGGAACTTTTTCGTTATTAAGGGGATTAATTGCATAACTTCCTGTCCACACTCCTGTTTTTTCGTCAGCAGTGCTTTGGCGAGATATTTCATCTTTTTTACTAGTTTGTAAAATATACTCTTTCACTTTTTCTAAATTTTCTTTTGTCGTAAGTTTTAAAACAAGTTCATGCTCGGGAGCCAAAACAAGCCAGGTAACGCCAAAAAGTGTGTCGGGGCGGGAAGTGAAGACAGTAATTTTTTTTCCGTTTTCCAAACTGAAATCAATTTCTGCTCCAATCGATTTTCCAATCCAATTTCGTTGAGCAGTTTTTGTTTTTTCAGGCCAATCAATTTTATTTAAACCTTCTAATAATTTTTCGGCATAATCTGTTATTTTGAAAAACCATTGTGTCATGTTTTTCTTAATTACTTCACTACCACATCTTTCACAAGTAGAGTTAATAACTTGTTCATTTGCAAGAACTGTATTGCATGATGTGCACCAATTAACAGGTGAAAATTTTTGG
Source organism: uncultured Christensenella sp. (assembly GCA_964554475.1). Taxonomy (GTDB): domain Bacteria; phylum Bacillota; class Clostridia; order Christensenellales; family UBA1242; genus CAJKWP01. Next base: position 21,937 of record CAZKOT010000014.1, on the reverse strand, counting down.
TAAGCTAAACCGTTTTTAAAAAGCTCTAAAAAAAGCCATTGCGACCATTTGTAATAATCAGGTTCACAAGTGACAACTTTGTAATTCCAATCGTAAGTTGCTCCAATTTCTGAAAGTTGTTTTTCCATGATTTGCATGTTTTTGTCTGTGCTTGTTTTGGGATGAATTCCTGTTTTTAAAGCATAGTTTTCAGCAGGCAAACCAAAAGCGTCAAAACCCATGGGATGAAAAACATTATAACCTTTCATACTCTTAAATCTTCCAAAACTGTCCGAAAGGGAATAATTAAACCAATGACCCAAATGTAAATTTGCTCCACTGGGATAAGAAAACATTTCAAGTAGATAATATTTTTTATTTAGATTTTCCTTGTTAAATTTGTAGAGTTTTGTTTCACTCCATTTTTTACGCCATTTTTCTTCAATTTTAACTTGCTCCATAATCACCTCGTTTGAATTCATTAAGTATGATTTTAGCATAGGTGCGGTAATAAAGGCAAATAGAATTGTTTTTCATTAACCATAAAAAACATTTTTTGGAAATATTTTTTTATGTTATAATTTTGTTGTTAAAAAGGAGACATTATGAGCATAGATGAGCAGGCAGCAAAACGAAGACAATTAATGAAAACATTGCAGGAACGTGGATATTTTTATCAAAGTTCAAACAAAGAAGAGGTTGAAAAATTAATTTCAGGTGAGCCGATTACGCTTTATTCTGGATATGACCCAACCGCTGATAGTTTACATATAGGAAATGTTTTATCTCTTATAATGCTTAAATATTTTCAAGAAGCAGGACATAAGGTTATTATTTTAATCGGTGGAGCAACTGCAATGATAGGCGACCCTACAGGCAAGAGTGAAATGCGTTCTATGATTGATGAAAAATATGTAAAAAATAACATTGAAAAAATTAAAAAAGTTGTTGGGAGATTTTTAGATCTTGAGGGAGAAAATCCTATTGTTTTTGTTAATAATGCTGATTGGTTTAAGGGTTACGATTATATTTCGTTTATGAGAGATATAGGAGCACATTTTAATGTTAACAAAATGCTTGCAACCGATATTTATTCACGAAGACTTGAAGAAGGCGGATTAACTTTTTTTGAAATGGGATATATGCTTATGCAAGCATATGATTTCGTTTACTTAAATCGTAAATATAATTGTCGCTTGCAAGTTGGAGGAAGTGACCAATGGGCAAATATTTTAGCAGGGGTTGATTTGGGAAGAAAATTAAACTTACTTGAGGGTAAGGATGAAGAGTCTTTTCAAGCTTTTACAACTCCTCTTCTATTAAATTCCGAGGGCGAAAAGATGGGCAAAACTGCAAAAGGTGCTCTTTGGGTAAGTGGAGAAAAATGTTTACCTTACGATTTTTACCAATATTTTTATAATGTCGATGACAATGATGTAGAAAATCTTTTAAAAAGTTTGACCCGATTATCTCTTGATGAAATTAAAAAAAATATGATGGGAGATATACGTGAAGCAAAACGTAAAATGGCATTTGAAGTAACAAAACTTGTTCATGGAAAAAAAGAGGCGGAAATTGCTGAAGAAACAGCAATTGAACTTTTCACAAAAGGGACTTCAGAAGATGCACCTACTTTTTCTTTAGACAACAAACTTTTAAAAATTAATATTTGCGAACTTTGTGTGTTAAGCGGACTAACGACTTCAAAAAGTGAGGCACGCCGATTAATTGAGCAGGGAGGACTTACTTTAAATGGCGAAAAAGTTAAAAGCTTCACTCAAGACGTTAAAAAAATTGATTTTGATGAAAACGGACAATTAATGTTAAAAAAAGGAAAAAAGATTTTTGTTAGAGTAAATTTAGTTTAATTTATTGCTTAAGGAGTAAAATACATTCTTTTTCTTGAAAAATTTTGATATATTAAACAAGTCTTGTTTGTATGCAGAGGAAAATAAAAATGGAAATCATAGTTAAAAAATCAAAATTTTTGGGGTTCACTTTAGAAGTTTTTTCACCTTTAGAAATTAATGTTTTTTTGGAAAAATTAAAAAAAGAACACAAAAAAGCAACACATATTTGCTATGCTTACAAGATTATTAGCAAAGGAATTGAATCAGTGAAATATTTCGATGATGGTGAGCCGTCGGGAACGGCAGGTAGACCCATTTTTAATGTGATTGAAAAGAAAAAATTGTTTAATATTGCAATTTTTGTTGTAAGATACTTTGGAGGAATCAAATTGGGAACTGGAGGACTGGTTAGGGCATATTCAAAGTGTGCAGCAGAAACGATAAATCAAATTACAGAATAACAAAAAAAAATAAAATAAGTTAAAGAAGCAGGGGGAAGTTTTTCTTTATTAAAATAAAATTCTTGACTTTGCTTAATTATGCTTTGGACTAAATATATTTTGCATTTTTTAACTTGAAAACAAACTGGAGCTAACATGCAAATTACTGAATTTAAACAAATTGGAAAAAGTGAAAACTATAAAGTTTTGCTTTCGGAAGAAGGTTCTTTAATTCTTTCGCTTGAAACAATTGTTAAAAACAAACTAAAAGTAGGAAGTGAAATTTCTAAAATAGAACTTGGAAATCTTCAATTCGAGGGTGATAAATCATTAGCACTTGAAAAGTGTGTTAATCTTTTAAGTAAAAGTTTTAAAACAAAAAAAGAAATTTGTGATTATTTAAAACAAAAAGGCTATTTAAAAGAGGTTATTACTTATGTTACTGAAAAACTTCTTGAATATAAATTAATTGATGACAAAGCATATGCCGAGCGTTTTGTTGAAAGTTATAAAAATTCAAAAGGTAAAAAATATATTGAAAATATGTTGAGGTTACGCGGAATAGAAAATTCAATAATAAAAAATTCACTTGAAAATTTAGAGCAAAAAAATGTCATAGAAGAGATTGTAAAAAGAAATATTGCAAACAAAGAAAAAACTGAAAAAAACAAATTGAAACTTTACAGATTTCTTCTTTCGCGTGGTTTTTCTTATGATGAAAGTAAAAAAGCAGTAGATGATTTTTTGGACAAGGAGTAAATTACAAATAAAGGTTGTAAATAAAAATTACGTGTTGAAATTCGGTACTAAATTTTAATAATATTGAAAAAAAATAAGGATAAAAATAGTTATTTTTGGGAGAAGAAAAATGATTGGCATTGATATTTTAGAAGTGTCTAGAATTGAAGAAAAGATAAAAAAAAATCCAAATTTTATCACAAATTTTTTAAATCAAAATGAAATTAATTATGTTTCAAAATTTAAAAACAAGATTGAAAGAATTACTGGATTTTTTTGTGCTAAAGAGGCTGTTATGAAATCACTTGGTTGCCCAAAGGAATTAAGTTTTAAAAAAATTGAAATTTGTCATGAAAAAAGTGCAAAATCTTTTGTTGTTTTTAGTCAGGATTTACCTAACGAAATAAAACAAAAAAAAATTGAAATTTCGATTTCTCATTCAAAAACAGTTGCGGTTGCAGTAGCAATTTGTTTTTAATTTTTTTAAAATTGTTTTTTGATTGTTTTTAAAATCAAACCGACAATTTTTTGGTTAGCATTTGAAGTTAAACATGAATTCAAATTTGCTTTAATTTGAACAATATTGAAGTTTTTTAAAGTTGCGAGCAAATTATCAGTGTTAAAATTTTCTTGATGTATTACTTTTGAATAACCTTTTGAAGCAAAATATGTTGCATTTTCAATTTGGTCACCTCTTGATTGTTTTTTTGGTAAGGGTATTAAAATCATGGGTTTTTTTATTGCCAAAAGTTCGAAAATTGAATTTGCACCCGCTCTTGAAATAATAATGTCAGAAAGTGCATAAAAATGCTCAATTTGATTTGTGTATTCCATTTGATAATAATCTTTTTTCTTAATTTCAACACTGTTTCCTTTTCCAACAATGTGAATAACATTATAATTTTTTAATAACTTGTCAAGTGATAAAAAAACAACATGATTAATTGCTTGAGCACCCAAACTTCCTCCAAAAAAAAGAAGAGTTAGTTTTTTGTTTTTAAAGCCGCAAATTTTTCTTGCAATCTCGGCTTTTCCTTCAGTTATTTCTTTTCTTATTGGTGAACCTGTAAAAACACATTTTTTTTTGTTAAAAGCGGTTTTTTGAAAACTTGTGCAAACCAAATCGGCATAATGAAGTATGATTTTGTTTGCAAGTCCAAAGGTTAAGTCGCTTTCGTGTGAGATTACGGGGATTTTAAGTTTTTTTGCAGCAATCACAACGGGTAATGCAACAAATCCACCCTTTGAAAAAACTGCATCGGGATTAATTTCAATTAAAACTTTTTTTGCTTCTTTAATTGATTTAATTAATTTAAAAGGAAGCAATAAATTTTTTGGTGAAAAATTCCTAATTAGTTTTACTGCCGAAATTTCATAAAAAGGAATGTGCTGGTTTTTAACTATTTGTTTTTCGATTCCATTTGAACCTATGTAACAAATTTTTTCAAAATATTTACTCAATTCGGGTATTAAAGCCATGTTTGGAACAACATGACCAGCCGTTCCTCCGCCAGTTAAAACTATTGTTTTCATATTTATATAATATGCAAAAAACTGTAAATAATTAAATCAGACTGTCGACAAAGGGCAATGGACGCAAAAAATTAATAAATTTTTTACTGCTACGTTTACTGTCAAACGACGAAAAACAGTCATTTACGTAGTGTAAACTCCTGCCTTTCGGCATTTGTCGAGCCTTGCCC
>CAZKOT010000014.1:0-17127 GCA_964554475.1 uncultured Christensenella sp. | reverse complement strand
ACAGTCATTTACGTAGTGTAAACTCCTGCCTTTCGGCATTTGTCGAGCCTTGCCCATTGCTCTTTCTCGACAGTCTGAAGTCGTAGTTGTTTACAGTCTAATAATTTTAATAATACTGTATTGTTTATTTTCTTTTATTAAGTTCCAAGTTGTGAAAATTTTAAAGTCAAACTTAAAACAATTTCATCAGAAGGTAAAGGAAGTGGAGTTGTGCTAGGAATTTGAAAAAGCACTTCGTAATATTTCTCTTCTCCTTCATGAATTGTTAAATTAGAAAAATTTACTTGCATTGTTCTTGTTATTGTTTTTGTTGGTTGGTTTTGTTGATGATTTAAAATATATTTGAACGACAGTCGAAAGTTGTGAATCTGGTCATTTTTTATGACATAATTTGATGAAAAATCAATTGAAAAAGGATCTTCATCCTCTACATAAAATATTTCATTATTTAATTGATTGTTTTCGTATATGATTTTCGTTGCTTGTGTGTTTTGTAAAGTTAATGCAAGATTTAATGAAGTCAAGCGAAAATCAATGCCTTCAATATCGCCGTAACGATGTTTGTAAACCACATCAAAGTGAGAAGGAACAAAATATTCCGCAGGTTCAATTAAAGCATTAAAAACTGCAACATATGTTCCTTCAGTTAAAGCATTTGCTGTGAAAGTGTAAGTTGATTCTATTGAAACAAGTGTATTGTTTTTAACCCAACCAACAAAAGTTGATTCAACATTTGCAAGTGCAACAATTGTAACATTTTCGCCCGTTTTGTAAGTCCCAAACCCTCTTGTTGTTCCACGATTTATATTTGAAGATTTAACCATAATTGAATGGTCAATAATTGTTTCATTGCAAGATGACAAAAAAACAGTTCCGTTTAAAAGGAACAAACAAAGAATTAGAGTTGTAAGCTTTTTTTTCATTAGTTTATTGTTAGCATTTTTAAATTTTTTTGTCAAATAAATTAATTGTGTGAATAATGAGTACAGGATTTTTTTAGTAAAATTTTTATAAATGTAACGAATAATTTTTAAGCAATGGTTTTTATTGCGATTAATGTCTTTATTTTTAAATATTCCCCATAAACAAACATTTCTCGTTAGTCATTTTAAATTAAATTTTGTATAGTGAAAAATTGTTTGCATACAATACGAATGTAACCTATGTTCAAGGTTTACTTGAGGAGACTTGATATAATGTGGGAGATGAGTATAGAAGTCAAAAAGGATATGCAAAAAGTTGCTGACTTCATTTTTGAAAATTTAAAAATGGAAACATCAAATTTTGGTGCAATTATAACAAAGCATGAAGAAAATGATAATATTACAGTTCTAATTGCTTGTGAAGAGTATAATGAAGCTAGAATGAAAATTTTTGCAAGCAATAGTATTGTTGAAGCAATTTGTATTTTTTTTAAACAAGACTTTCTTACAAAAACACTTAAATTACCTATTAAAGAAGGAATTTATTATCAAGCACTGAAAAAAGCACTTCTTTCTTTTGATAAAGAAACAGATGCTTTTCTAGTCTCAAAAGAATTACAACTTGAAAATAATTTAAATTTGGAAGCTTTTTATTATTTTAAATTAAAAAATCTCCGTGATAAATGGGGCGAACTTGCAAATATTGCAAATGATAATGGTTACTTTTTGGTCTGTAATGAAAATTTTGTTGATTTGTTAAAATTTTTAGTGGATAATCTGGAAATAACGCATGATACAATTAATGTATATCTTGAAGACGGGCATTATAAAGTTTTTGATGGAATGGACAAAACAGTTGAATTAAATGATGAAGAGGACATTGTATCGTCATTAATAGGACTATCTCCTCGTCAAATAAATTTTTATACAGACAAGACCGAAGATGAGAAAATTTCATTACTGTGCAAAATTTTTGACAAACGAGTGTTTTTTAAAAAACGAAGAGAGGAAATGGAAGCTCATCAAAATACATAAAAGTGTCCGCGTTAAAAAATTTTATTGTCTCTCATAAAAAGTTTTATTATCTCACAAAATAAATTTTTGTTTTAATAAATAAATTTCTTATAAAGAACTGAGCGAAAATTTTTCAAGGTTGGATTTTATTCAACCAAAAAAATTTAAGCGAATACCTTAATCAAAAAACGAGCCGAACTCGTTTAAATTGCATGCAATTTAAACGAACAAAATGCGATAGCATTTTAGGTCAAACGAAGTTTGACCGTGTGAGGGTATGAGAGAAAAGAAAATTTTAGCGGCTAGAAATGCAAAGCTTTTCGTGTCCGCGTTAAAAAATTTTATTGTCTCTCATAAAAATCTCTTCACAAAAACTTTTGTTTGTGCTATAATCACAACATAATTAATTTGAGGTGAATTTTATGATGATACTTCCTCCAATAGATGAATTGGAAAAAAAAATTGGCAATAAGTACTTACTTTCAATAATAATTGCAAAACGTGCAAAGGAATTAGAAAAACGCATTCCTGCTGAACTTGAAAAAAGTGAAATAAAATCTGTCAGTTGGGCTGCTCATGAAATTTATGACGGTAAAATTGTTGCTGATGTTTCAAATAATGATGATAAATAAAAAATTAAACAACATAAAGATAATAATCATTATGCTTTTTTAAAATAGTTTTTTTGATTTAAAATTCCTACCGACTAAAAATTTGTCAATTGATGTTTGTCAATTGTCATTTTTTGTTTATATTGTTATACTAAAAAAAAGCATTATTTATTGAGGTATATTTGGAAGTGGAAAAAAATTTATATGCCGAAGTGATTGTCGATATTGCAAATTCAAATGTCGATAAAGTTTTTGATTATCATCTAACAATACCGATTGAAGTTGGAACAAGAGTTTTGGTACCTTTTGGTAATCGTCAAATTGAAGGTTACATAATCAAGATAAAAGAAAATAGTAATTATGATAGAGAAAAAATTAAAGATGTTATTGCGTCCATTGATGATTTTGCGGTTTTAAATGATGAGCGAATTAAATTAATGTATTATTTGACAAAGCAATATAATTTAAAATACATTGATGTTTTGCGTTTGTTTTTGCCGAGTGAATTACGTGAGGGCAAGGTTAAAAAATTAAGTAAAATAATTTTAGAGTTAAATAGCGAAATTAATTTAGACGAGTATAGAAAAAGTCTGCGAAAAAATTCAACTGCAGTTTTTAGATTGATTGATTTTTTTGAAATTAAAAAAAGAGAATTTCAACATATAATAAACAAGGAATTTTCACAGCAAAGTGTTAAAAAACTTAAAAATGATGGGGTTTTAAAAGAAATTGTTAAAAATGTTTATCGTAGACCAAAGTTTGATCCAGCTATTTCAAAAAAAATTACATTAACAGAAAAACAAGAAGAAGCTGTTTTAGAAATTACAAAATTTCAAAATCAAACATACTTATTACATGGAGTAACCGGAAGTGGAAAAACAGAAGTTTACATGAGGGCAATTAGTAAAATCATAAAAGAGCAAAAAACAGCAATACTTCTTGTTCCTGAAATTTCGTTAACTCCTCAAATGCTGTCCTCACTTGAAGAGCGTTTTGGTACATCTGTTGCAATTCTTCATAGTGGACTTTCGGCGGGAGAACGTTTCGATGAATGGTCAAGAATAATAAATAAGCAGGCTCAAATTGTTGTTGGAGCTCGAAGTGCAATTTTTGCCCCGCTTGAAAATTTGGGTTTGATTATTATTGACGAAGAACATGATTCAAGTTATAACAGTGAAAGCAATCCTCGTTATAGTACACTTTCTATTGCAACTTTTCGTAAAAATTATAATAACTGTCCTCTTGTTTTAGGAAGTGCTACACCCAGTATAGAAAGTTATTATCAAACAAATGTAGGTAATTACAAGCTTTTACAATTACCATCTCGAGTTAATAAAAAAGAATTACCAAAAATTCAAATTGTTGACATGCTTAGTGAATTACGTGAAGGCAACGATGGAATTTTTTCCAGACATTTGTTAGCGGGATTAAAAAAATGTGTTGAGGAAAAAAAACAGGCAATGCTTTTTGTTAATCGCCGAGGCTTTAGTTCTTTTATGATGTGTCGTGAATGCGGATATGTTGCAAAATGTTCTGATTGTGATGTTTCACTTGTTTATCATAAAAGTGAAGAAAAACTTAAATGTCATTTTTGCAATAAATCATTTAAAGTTTTAACAAATTGTCCAAATTGTCATAGTAATTCAATAAAAAAAGGTGCGGTTGGAACTGAAAGAGTTGTTAGCGAACTTGCAAAAATTTTTCCCGAATTAAAAATTTTAAGAATGGATAATGACACCACAAGAAATAAAAACGCACATCAAAAAATTTTAAAAGAATTTTCACTTTCAATGCCTGCTGTTTTAGTTGGAACACAAATGATTGCAAAAGGACATGATTTTAAGGATGTAACTTTTGTTGGAATTGTTGATGCAGATCAAAGTCTTTTTCATTCCGATTACAAAAGTTCAGAACGAACTTTTCAATTAATAACGCAAATGAGTGGAAGGGCGGGAAGAGACGAAAATGAAGGAAATGTTATTTTACAATCTTATGTGCCAAAACATTATGTTTATCGCTTTGCAAGCAATTATGATTTCAAGGGATTTTATTCAAAAGAAATAAATTTACGTGAAACGACCCATTTTCCCCCTTTTTCACAAATTATTAGGTTGCTTTTTTCTTCAGAAAATGATATTCTTTTAAAAGAGACAATTAAAGATTGTTTTTACAAAATTGTTACTTTTTCAGAAAGTTGCAAAAGTGATTTTTATTATCTTGATGCAATGAAATCACCAATAACACGAGTTAAGAAAAAGTTTCGATATCAGATTTTGATGAGAATTACAAAGTCGGCCGAAGAAACAATTTTACAAAAAATTTATAAAATCATAAATGAGGTCAAAATTCAAAAAGTTAACATATTTATTGAAATTAATCCTCAAAATTTAAGCTAGGAGAAATGGAATGGCAGTTAGGAACATTGTTACAGAAGGGGATGAAATACTACGAAAAATTTCAAAACCAATTTTAAATTTTGACAAAGACTTGCATGAATTGTTAGATGACATGTGGGATAGTTTGAATGCGAGAAAAGGAATGGGGCTTGCCGCAGTTCAAATAGGGGTGTTGAAAAGAATATTTATTGTTGACATAAACAATATGAAAATGGAATTTGTTAATCCCATTATAACAAATGAAATTGGGACACAATGTAAAGAAGAAGGATGTTTGAGTGTTCCAAAACTTCGCGGAGAAGTTATACGACCAGAAAAAGTTGTTGTTAATGCTCAGGATAGGTTTGGAGTTCCTTTTTGTTTTGCTTGTGAAGATGATTATGCAAGATGCGTAAGTCATGAAACTGACCATTTAAAGGGAGTTTTGTTCATTGATAAAATTAAGAAAGTTACCTATAAAAATGGAAATGAAAAATAATAACAATATATAACTAATAATTGTGTAAAATTCGGCTCGAAATGGTAAAACAAATAAAAAGGAGCAGAATGAAAGTTGTTTTTTTAGGAACACCAGATTTTGGAAAGATATGTCTTGAATACATTTTAAAATCAAGACATAAAGTAATTGCTGCAATTTGTTCAAATGACAAAAAATGTGGACGTGGAAATAAGTTGACCCCTCCTTGTGTAAAAACCTTTGCACAAGAGAATTGTATTCCAGTTTTTCAATTTTCAAAAATCAGACTTGAAGGAGTTGAATTATTAAAAAAATTAAAACCAGATATAATGGTAACTGCTTCTTTTGGGCAAATTTTATCACAAGAAATTTTAAATATTGCTCCTGTTTTAAATGTTCACGGTTCATTACTTCCGAAGTATAGAGGACCCGCACCAGTTCAATATGCCCTATTAAATGGAGAGAAAAAAACTGGTGTAACAATTATGAGAACAAATATAGGAATTGATGATGGGGATATTTTTTTAAGTGAAGAAATTGAAATTGCCCCTGAAGATAACACTCAAACATTAATGACAAAACTTGCTCATTTGGGTGGAAAGTTAGTTGTTAAAGCTCTTGATTTAATTGAAGAGGGAAAAGCGGTTTTCAAAAAACAAAACCATGCCGAAGCAACTTTTACAAAAATGCTTAAAAATGACACAACAAAAATTGATTTTTCAAAAAGTGCTGAAGAGGTTTGTAATTTCATTAGAGCATATAATCCCGATCCCAGTGCCCATTTTGTTTACAAAAATCAAATTTTTAAAGCAATTTCAGCAAAAGTAAGTGATAAAGAAAAACAAGGAGCAAAGCCAGGAGAAATAATTTTTTCTTCACCGAAAGATGGACTTGTTGTTGCTTGCGGAAATGGCAATGTTGAAATTGTTTCTCTTGTGGCGGCGGGAGGAAAAACAATGAGTGCAAAAAGCTATTTAAATGGTAAGAAAATGGAAATAGGTGGAAATTTAATAAAAGATGATAAATGAAAAATTTTTAAATGGCATTATAGTTAAAAAAATTTCAAATAGTTTTGTTGTGAAAACTTCAAAAGGAAGTGAGAATTTTTTTGCACGTGGAAATCTTAAAACTAATGGAGTTTTTGTTGGGGATGAAGTTTTGGTTGATTTTGAAGAAAAAACCATTGAAAAAGTTCTTGAGCGTGAAAATCTTTTAATAAGACCACCAATTGCAAATCTTTCACAGCTTATCATTACAATTGCGCCGGTTCCTACTCCTGCATTTTCCATTGTTGACAAATTAATTCTTTTTTGTTTCTTTAGTAAAATTAAACCTGTGCTCTGCGTTAATAAACTTGACATTTGCGAAAAAAAATTTATGAAAGAAATTAAATTTGCCTATAAAAATGTTTGCGAAATTATTTTTGTCAGTGCAAAAAAAAGAAAAAACTTAAATAATTTAAAAAAAATTTTAAAGAAAAAAATTTCTGCTTTTGCAGGGCAGTCGGGAGCGGGAAAATCTGCTTTGGTTAATGCAATTTTCCCAAAAGCTACCGCTGCAATCGGTGTTCTTTCTCAAAAAATTGAAAAAGGTAAGCATACTACAAGGATTAATCAGCTTTACCAATTAAATAAAAATACTTATTTAGCGGATACGCCCGGTTTTTCAAAACTTAATGAAAAATTTTTACCAACGACATATTTTTCTTTATGTTATTACTATCCAGATTTTTTACCTTTTCATGACAAATGTAAGTTTAAATCCTGCACACACACCAATGAACCTATTACTGAATGCGAGGTAAGAAACGCAGTTGAGAGAAAAAAACTTGACAGAGGAAGATATGAAAGATACTTAAATATTTTTGAAATATTAAGAGAAGAATGGGTTAAAAACCATGGGTAAGAATTAAGATATGATATGGAACGATTAACAAAATAAAGGATTATTAAATTATATAAAATGCGGATATGCAAATATATTTAAAACACATTGCAAGCGGACTATAAATTTATCACTTCATTTATAACTTATTCATTTTTATTAACTCACTTTTATTTCTATATATTTCTCATATAAAATTATATTTTATTAAAGGAAAAAAAATAATGAATAAAACCAGATTAGTTTCGGTTTCAGCAGACCTTGTAAAAACTGAAGAAGAATTAATTGCTTATGCAAAAGAGGTGACAGGAATTGCTGATTTTTTGCATTGTGATGTTATGGATGGAATATTTGTTAAGCGAAAAAATCTTTCTGCTGACTTAATAAAAAAAATTAATGATAACACAGCAATATTATTGGATGTTCATTTAATGACAATTGATTTGGGTAGAAAATTAAACGAATACCTAAAAGCAGGTCCAAACATTTTAACTATTCATTACGAGGTTTTTAAGAATGTTAAAAAATTAATTAAAATTTTAAAACATATTAGAGAAAAAGGGATTTTAGCAGGTGTTAGCATTAAACCTTCAACACCCATTAATGTGGCAGAGCAATTTTTACCTTTTTGTGATATGATTTTAATTAATAGTGTTGAACCTGGAAAAAGCGGACAAAAATTTTTATTCGAAACATTTGATCGAGTTATAGAATTAAAAACTTTGATTAAAAAATATAATCCCAAAACAAAAATTTCTGTTGATGGGGGAATTGTACCCGAAATTGCAAAAAAACTTTTTGAAAGTGGTGTTGATATTATAGTAAGTGGCAGTTTTGTTTTTAACAGCAAAAATAGGGTAGAAGCGATTAGGGAATTAAAAAATTGTGATTAATAATTTATTTTAGTTTGCAGAATATATAAAAAAACGAAAAATTTTTCGTTTTTTTAAGTTTCACAAAGTGAAAATTTTAAAAATATTATATTTGTTTCGGAACACTTGGCGCTTTTGGAACATCAATTTCGATGTCGCTTTTTGGAAATGTTGCACAAGGATGAATGTATCCAAATTTTATGTCAGCTTCTCTTCTATGCTCGTCTTCTTTGTTAACGTAGATTTTTCCACTAATTAACTTGCTGTGGCAGTAACCGCAAACACCGCTTCGGCATTTGTTTGGTGCTTTAATTCCAGCTTTTTCAAGTGCAACAAGCAATGTTTCGTTTTCAAAACAAGGAACTGTATATTTTTCGTCCCTAATTTTAACAGTTAATTTGTAAGATTTAGGTTTTTCAATTTTTAAACTTTTAATACTGTTTAGTTCCTTGCGTATATAGCTACTTTCAATTTTGAGTTTTGCTAATTCTTTTTCTAAAAAATCATACATTATTGTTGGCCCGCACATCATTACAGAAAATTCGTCTTTAACATATTTTTTTATTAAATCACCAGTTATAAATCCATTTTCGTATTTTTCTTTTTTCTCATTGCTTAAAACATGAACAACTTTAATTTTCTCATTTTTTAAACCATCAAAAAATTTTTTTTGTATAATGTCTTTTTCCGTTTTTGAACCAAAAAAAATTGTTAACTTAAAATTTTCGCTTTCTTCTTCAATTGCCTTTGCAATTGAAAGAAAGGGCGTAATTCCGCTTCCTCCGCCAATTGCAACTATATGCTTTTTGTCCCTAGCAGGCTCGTAGTAAAATTCTCCCCAAGGCTCTCCAAGTTCAAAAATGTCTCCCACTTTTGCTTTGTCAACCATGTAGCAACTCAATTTGCCTTCACGTTTAATGGTTAATTCATAAATTCCATTTATTGCTTGTTTTGGACTGCTTGAAATTGAAAAGGGACGGGTTTGAATAATTTCATCAAATCTTGCAGTTAATGTAATGTATTGTCCTGCTCTAAAAAAAGCAAAAGATTTTGTTTTTCCGTAAGGTTCAAAAACAAATGTTTTTGTGTCAGAAGTTTCTTTTCTTATTTCTTTTAATTTTGCAAATTGGACAGAAGGATGAAGTTTTCTTGACAATTCATTTACCTTGTAATCTTGCGGAAGGGGATTTGAAGAACCTTTTTCAAATACACTTCTTCTTTTCAAAGCCATTTTTTTAAATCTTAACATATCTAAAAAACCAAAAATTTGTTTTTTGAAATTCATTTATTTTTCCTCCTTATCTTTTTTTATGTCTCCAATAGTTTGTTTTCCGGCAATATCGCCCGACATATATGTGCTGGAATATCCAATTGCTCTCATTGCAAAGCCACCAGTGTATCTTAAACCTTCAATTCTATAATCCTCTGCGAGCATTTGCATGCGGGGCATAAACGAATCCCAATCTCCCGCTTCGTAACCATAGATAACTCCTTCCGGATGACCTCCGTAACGAGCATAAGATACTGGGGTTGCTATACTAATTTCTTCTATAGCATGTTTAATTTTAATTCCTGTTGCATTTTCAAAATTATCAATCATTTTATTTGCGAAATCAGATTTAACTTTGAAATAATCCTTTTCTTCCACCTTTGACCAAACGTCACTTGTAAAGAGAGTTGTCATGGTAAGTTCACAAGTTCCTTTAGGACTGACATCAGGATTAACAACATTTAAGCAAACTGTTGCTTGCACATTGTTTGTTTCAAAGTTTTTCATCATTTCATAAGTTTTAACCGAGTTACTTGTTTCGTAAATCATATAGTTATAATCTTTTATTCCAAGTTCTTTTGCGGATTTATTTAAACCAAGAAAAACCATAAAACCTCTTCCGGCAAGTTTTCTTGTATTTGTTGCTTTAAGTTCCAATTGAGGAATAACCTCTTTATCAAGTAATTTTCCATTAACCATATGAGGTGAAATGTTTGCAATTATATGTTTTGTTGCAATTTGTGTTCCGTCAGCAAGTTTAACTCCTGTAATTTTTTTGTTTTCATCGGTAAGAATTTTAACAACCTCACTGTTATACCAAATTTCACCGCCTAGTTCTCTTATTCGCTCTTCAAATGCCAAGCTTATTTCATGACTTCGTGCTTTTGGAACATATGCATTTCTTAAAAGGAAGCGATAAACCATGCTAATATAGTGGATAAAACTTACTCTATTACAATCCACGCCAATATAAACCCAATATGAGTTTAAAATATCTTGTGCTTTTTTAGGTATTTTTAATGCTTTAAAAACTTCGTTTACACTGTAACTTCCGCTTTTTAAAAAATTCTTATAATCTTGCATTAAAATTTTTGAATTTGGTTTTCCATTTGATTGAGAAATATAAGTGAGGGCACGCATTATTTCATCAGCAAGTTCAAAAAGTTCTTTCATTGATTTCTTGCTACCCTTAACATAAAACTCCATTTTTTCAATAAATTCATTAACTCCACAGGGCATTGTTACATCTAAACCCTCTTTGTTAATTGCTCTAAATGCATCAGGTATTTTTATCCAATCAACTTTTTTTTCAATTCCTATTTGACGAAAATATTTTCGTAAATCGCCTGGATCTCCGCTACTTCCCAAATCACAAAGTTCATGTAAGCTTGCTTCAAATTCAAATCTACCTCTTTTGAAACTTGTTGCAAATCCTCCGGGTAAATTGTGGCGTTCCAAAACAAGGCAACTTTTTCCGCCCATTAACACTCTAACAGCACTTGAAAGCCCGCCATTTCCACCACCGATAACAACACAATCAACTTGTTTATTTATCATATCCTCTTTCCTTTTATTTTTATTTTGTTTTGTTTTAATGCGTTATTTTTACTTAATATTATAAATCTTTTATTAATTTAAATCCAACTTAAAAAAGTGCTTTGAAAATATCATTTTTACAAAAAATATAATAAATACAAAAAAATAAAAAAATTTTTAAAAAATACCAAAAATAATGTCAAATAAATTAGTTTTTTTTAGTAATTGTGTTAAAATGTTAAAATATTTTCGCAAAAGGAAAAAGGTTTTTAAATGCTACCTGAAGTCAAAAAAATTATTACTAAAGAGTTAAAAGGTTCTAACAAAATAATATTTCTAAAATGCCATCAAATTGAAGTAGAAAAATTTCTTAATGAAAATTTTGAGTTACCATTTTTTAACAATTTGATTAAAGCAGTTGTAAAATTAAGTTATTGTAAAAGTTATTCGTCAATTCAAAAAATTTATAATTCATTAAATTTTTCACAAAATACTGATGATAAAGAAATAAAATTGTTGTGGGAAAAATATGTTGATTTTATCGGTCGATATGCAAAATACGGCGAGTTTTTTGTTGAAATTTCAAAAGATGGACTTTTTTTAAAACAAGATGTTGCAAAATATGAAAAATACATGATTGAGCGTAAATTGTTTCCAAAAGATATGACAGCAAATATAAGAAAGGAAAAAGTAATAATTGAAATAACTAAAGAAAAACAAATGATACTAAAATTAATTAAAGAAAATTATGTAATTGAACAATCGGAAAAAAACAATGAGAAAATTCTTAAATTGCGTGAAGAAAATAAATACTTGCATGAACAATATAATTTTCTTGATGAAGCAGGAAGATGTCTTGAATAATTTTAAAAATTATAAATAAAAATACTTGTTTTTCTTTTATTTTGTGGTAAAATAATAAAATTACAAACATAAAATTTCAATTAAAGAAATTTCTGTTAAAGAAATTTTTTTTAATTTAAGTCTAATATGTAAATTAATTAATAAAAATTTTCATGCTTTGCATAAATTCGATTTTAAACTAGATTAAAGTAAAAAAATTATCAAACTGTTCTATAAAAAAGGATAAAAAAATGAACAAAATTAGAAACGTTGCAATTATAGCCCATGTTGACCATGGTAAAACTTCGCTGGTAAATGAAATGTTGAAGCAGGGTGGAGTTTTTCGTGCTAATCAAGAAGTTGCTGAAAGAGTAATGGACAGCAATGCTCTTGAGCGTGAACGAGGTATTACAATTCTTAGTAAAAATACTGCAATTAATTATAAGGGTTATAAAATTAATATTGTTGATACTCCTGGTCACGTTGATTTTGGGGGTGAAGTAGAGCGTGTTTTGAAAATGGTTGATGGTGTGCTACTTGTAGTTGATGCTTTTGAAGGACCTATGCCTCAAACAAGAACAGTACTTTTAAAATCTTTAGAACTAGATCTTCCGGTTATAGTTGTCGTTAATAAAGTTGACAAAAAAGATGCACGGATAAAAGAAGTTGTTGACGAAGTGTTGGAATTGTTTTTAAATCTTAATGCAGGTGAAAAACAACTTGACAGTCCGTTTATCTTTGCTTCAGCACGTTTTGGTTATTCAAGTGAAAAAATAAATGAGCAAGGAACAAGTTTTCAACCTCTTCTTGATAAAATTATTTCATATATTCCCGCACCGAAAGGAAATTTAGAAAAACCTTTTTCCATGCTTGTTAGTAGTGCTGAACATAATGATTTTTTAGGAAAACTTGCTGTTGGAAGAATTGAAAATGGAAGTGTAAAAGTTGGTGATGTTGTATGCGTTACAAATTTTCATGATGAAAGCAAAAAATATAATTTTAAAGTTGTGAATATTTTTACTTTTGAAGGACTTAAACGGCTTCCTCTACAAGAAGGAACAGTAGGAGATATAATTTGTATTGCCGGGAATGAAAATATTACAATTGGCGATTCAATAAGTGACAAAGATAATGTGGTAACAATTCCTTTTGTTAAGATTTCAGAACCTAGTGTTGAAATGACCTTTTCTGTTAATAACAGTCCTTTTGCAGGCAAAGAAGGAAAGTATTGTACTAGTCGTCATTTGAGAGAAAGACTTTTTAAAGAGATGGTTAAAGACCTTAGTTTAAAAGTTTTTGAAACCGATAGTGCGGATAATTTTAGAGTTTTGGGTCGAGGTGAAATGCATTTTTCAATATTAATTGAAAACATGCGTAGAGAAGGATACGAGTTTCAAGTTAGTATGCCTAAAGTAATTATTAAAATTATTGAAGGTAAAAAATGTGAGCCTATTGAACAAATTTTTATTGATGTTCCCGAAATTAATGCTGGAACAATTATTTCAACCCTATGCTCGCGAAAAGGTGAACTTGTTAACATGTCTAATAAAAACGGGCGGACAAGAATAGAAATGAAAATTCCCACACGTGCTCTTTTTGGATATAAAACTGAATTTTTAACCGATACAAAAGGAGAGGGAGTAATAAGTCAAAATTTTTTTGGTTATGAACCTTACAAAGGTCAAATTGAAAGAAGAAATTTTGGTGCACTTATTGCATTTGAAGCAGGTGAGGCAGTTCAATATGGACTATACAATGCTCAAGAGCGTGGAAAACTTTTAATTGGTCCCGGAACTAAAGTTTATGCTGGTATGATTGTTGGAATGAACCCAAAAAATGAAGACATTTCTGTTAACGTTTGCAAGAAAAAACATTTATCAAATATGCGTTCGTCATCAAGCGATGATTCATTGAAACTTGAGCCGTTAAAACCGCTTACACTTGAAGAGTGCATGGAATTTTTGGATGATGATGAGCTTTTGGAAGTTACTCCTAAAAGTTTGCGTCTTCGAAAAGTTTTTCTTGACGAAACAATGCGGGTTAGAATGGCATATAAAAAGAAAAATGAACAATAAGAATTTTAATTGTTGCTGAAAAAACTTTGTTTGTAAATTTTTATTAGTTATTAGTTATTAGTTATAATTTGGTTTTTTATGTTATTTGAGATTTTTAAGTGGCGAAAAGTCTGTGTATAATTGACGCTTTATTTAATTATTAATATTTCAAAACTCAAAAAGTTTTTTTTCTTGACTTTTAAAGGATAAAAGTTTTAATATGATGAAAATGGATGAACTATTAAAAAAGTCAAATTTGAAATCAACAAAAGGCAGAGAAAAAATTCTTTCAATTTTAGCATCTAGCAAATTCCCAAAAAGTGCGGAAGAAATTTTTAAACTTTTTTCAAAAGATGAAAAAATTAATCTCTCAACAGTTTATCGTATTTTACTTGCTTTAACAAAAAAGGGCATTATTATTAAGCAAATCGGTCAGAACAAGATTGCAACATATCAATTAAATAATGAAAGTCACAAACATCTTTTTATTTGCACAAATTGTCACAAAAGAATCACGCTTCAAAATTGTCCTTTGGAAAAAGCAATTGACGTACTTTCAAAAGAAAACAATTTTAAAGTGTGTTCACATAATATTGAACTATATGGTCTATGTTTTAAATGTTTAAAATAATTTAATTTAGATAAAGCACAAAATTACAGAAACAAATAGTATTAATTAATTTTTTATATCTAGATTTTAGCGTTTTTATTATTACTTAATTGAACATTAATTCTTTGATAATTCCTCATTGAAATATTTTGAGTTTTTTTCTTTAAATTCATTTAACAATAAAGGATTTTCTTTTAATGATTCTGCAACTAACTTTAAATAATATGCTTGTATTTTTTCAGTTAATTTTTCCTCATTATAATTTGAAGATTTTTTATTCTCGTTAATTGTAATTCCATTATCATTTAATTGAAAACGGTATCTTAAAATTAATTCACATAAACATTCATTAGATTTGCTAAAGTCGGCCTTTTTTGCATCGGGAAAAAGTTTTTTAACAAGTAAGAATAACATTTTGTCTTTAAAGTTATCTAAATACTTCGAATTTTGAATAAAAAAAATAACTATGTAGCGTGGTATCAAGTTGGGAATATTTTCATAAACAGTAATATATTTTTGATGAGTTGGATTTTTTGTAAAATAAGAAAAGTTTTCGCCCATATCTTTTTCCTCCTATCTTTTTATTGTAATATAGTTTAAATATAAAATCAATATTCAATTTTGTAAAATTATAAAAAATTATAATTTTTATTATTAAAATGTGTAAAATGAAATTATAAAAGATATTATTTTTTACATATAGTTTTATTTTACAAAGGCTTTCTTGAAGGTGAGAAAAATTTTTCCATTAAATTACTTTTTCCTTTGTACTTTTGAACAAGCATCTGAGCTCCAAAAATGCAGTAAACAATTCCATTTGCTCCATAACCCAAACAAAACCATACATCTGAATTTTCGGCACTTTCTCCAAAAACCGCTAGATTATTTTTTGTTGCAGAAAATGTTCCTGCAAATTTATACTCTGGAGTAATTTTATTTGCAATATGTGGGAATAGAGTTTGAACATAATTAAAAAGTTCATTGTAAATTGTTTCTGCTTTTTTTTCATCAATAAAATCTTTTTTAAAAGGAATGTCACCACCACCAACTAAAATTCTGTTATCATGAGTAAGACGTAAATAATGATAAGGATCAGAGTTGTCTTGAAGTAAGGTTTTATTTTTCCATGTGAAATTTTTAAGTGGATTTGTAACAACAGAGTAGGTAATAAGCTTTTCGCATAGTTTCTTGTCAGTAAAAAGAGATGTATTGTAACCAGTTGAAGCAATAATTTTTTTGCAAGTTATTTCACAACCATAATTTGTTAAAACTTTGTTTAATCCACTAGAAATTTTTATTATCTTAATAGCTTTAGTATTTTCAAAAATTCTTGAGTGCAAAGTATTTGAATTTTCTAGCATCTGTTTTGTAAAAAGATAGGAATTAAATTCCGCCCCACCGTTTTTTGCATAAATACCAGCTTCAAGAGGAAAAGAAAAGGGATTGTTTTCACTGTCATAAAATTCAACCTCAAAACCGTTTTCAATTCTAAAATCAAATTCACGCTTGAGTTCTTTTTTTTCACTTTGCTTTAATGTGTAAAGAAGAGTTGGGCGTTTTGAATAATGACATTTATTTCCAATTTTTTTAATTAATTTATCAAGGTCGGAAAGGGAATTTAAGCCTAAATTGTAAACATCTTTAATTGTTTCTTTATCTAAATATTTTTTTAGATAATTTGCATGGTCATCAGTTTGATACTCAAGTAATGAAGTAGCACAACTTGTGCTTAAATAACCAATTCGTCCTTTGTCAATTAAAACACAATCAATTCCTTCATTTGAAAAAAAATAATTTGCAATTGCTCCATTAATACCTCCGCCAATAATCAAAACATCACATTCAATATTTTTATCTAAATAAGGATATTGTTTAATTTTTTGCGAAGTATCGCAAAAATATGGTTTACCTTTTACATATTCTATAGACATGGTAATAGTTTTGTCATTATCAAAAAGTTTATTCGCAATAACTTTTTACTATAACAAACACAAAAACTTCCATTTAGAAGTTTTTTTGTGCTTATTACCCTTTTTTGTTTGAGAGTAAAGATTAAATTTTAACTTATTACTAGTCCTGCACTCACTGTTCCTACTAAAATTGTTGATATTAAATCTCCAGCAATTGTAATATAAATTACAAGCGCAAGTCGTGTTCCGTTTGTTACAGGAATATTTAACGGAGAGTGAACAAAAGCTGTATCACCAACCATAGTTGCACCAGAAAACGCAGGAGTTAAAAATGATATGCTCGCAGGTATTTCGCTCAAAATATTATCTGATGGCTGTGCGGAATACAGTTTTGCAGTTATATTTGCAGTTGAACCAGTAATTGTTGTTGCAAGCGTTGAAGAAAAAAATACACTTAAGTCCGTTATAATTCCATCTCGCGGAACAATAAATGTGTAATCATTTAACCCAGTGAAATCAATTGTTGAATCTAAAATTGAACCAAGAACTAAACTTTCGCCAAATGCAATTATTGCTGGTGTTCCAATTAAAGATTCGGTTGTTGTGTACAAGATTACAGCTGGTCCTGAAGAAAAAGGAATAATAGCTCCATTACTTTCTCCAGTTGCACCAGTCGCTCCAGTTGCACCAGTCGCTCCAGTTGCACCAGTCGCTCCAGTTGGTCCAGTTGGTCCTGTCGGTCCCGTT
>CAZKOT010000013.1:17888-28068 GCA_964554475.1 uncultured Christensenella sp. | reverse complement strand
AACCATAAAACAGAAATATTAGATAAGGCTGAAAAATGTGCGGTTAAATTACAAGATGGAAAGTTGGGTCTTTCGGTTCAACAAATATTAAACATAATATACACTTCTACATTTTTTCTCACATATGTAAACAATAAAAAGAAACAAAAAAAGAGCGACTAAATAAGTCGTCTTCTTGTACTTGGTGTTCGAGAGAGGATTCGAACCTCCGATCTGCGGTTTAGGAAACCGATGCTCTATCCTGCTGAGCTACTCGAACATATTTTTTACTTGCTTATTTTAACACGATTTGTTTGCCAAAGCAATTATTTGCTAATTGTGGATATGCAGATTTTTACAAGAAATGTTAAGGAATGCAATATTTTGCAAGTGATGTCGGCTAATTCTATGGTGCAGTTTTTTATACACTTTTCAAGTTTTCGCTTTGTATAAAGTGGCTGAAATGCCCATAAACAAAGGGTTTTAGAAGATTGAAATCGTTTTTGCCCATAACATTAGGAGGGCACTGCACTATCCAGCTGTGCTACGAGAACATACTCTCATATTTTAACACGATTTTTTTAGCATTGCAATTAATTGAAAAATTAAAAAACAAAATTGGCATGTTTGGAAAAAGCTAATAGTGAATTTTGCAATTTTATTGCAAGGGTTTGACACTAGATTATTTTTTTTAATATTTAATTCTTTTTTTTATTTCTTTATTTTGTTTTTGATGCTTTTAATATTTTGCAACTCAAATCTGTATTCTTGTTTACAATCTGGATATTTGATTTTGTCAACTTTTGAGACAAACATTTCTAAAAGTCTTACATATAAATCACAATTCCCATATAACGCTTTGTAAACAACAAGTTTCTCATTAGTTTCACTATGTGTTGCTATATCAATTACAAAATAAAAATCTTCTTTAAAATGCTTATATATTGCATTAACTTTTAATTCCATAAAAGATTTTTCCTTTTAAATTAAATTAATATATTTATTTACTAGTGCAGATTTGCATGTAATGTCGGCAAATTCTATTGTGCAGTTTTTTATTTAATTATTAAATTTTTATGTAATTCTACATATTTTAACCCTTTAAACCAATCAGATATTTTTTCTTCTGAACGTTTGTAACCAAGTTTTTTATATAAAGTTAAAGCTGAAGTTGAAACTGACCAAGTAACCATTTCTGCACGTTTGTATCCAATTTCACAAGCATACTCTTCTATTTTGGAAAATAATAACATCGCATATCCTTTACCACGATATTTGTCAGCAACATAAACTCTTACGATTTCACAAGATTCATTATTTATATGCCTTAATCCAATTGAACCAATAGCAATTTTTCCATAATACATAACAAAAGCTTTAACATCTTTTAAATCATTTGTAAGCGAATAGTCCGTTTCAGATAAAACAGAAATAAGTTGGTATTGAAATTTTTCCAAATCTGAACAAAGTTTTTGAAAATCTTTGTTGTTTTCACTAACTTTAATAATTTTTATCTGTTCCATGACAACATCCAATTAATTAAATATTTTAGGTTTGCTTTGGGATTTTTGGTAGAGTTTTACAGTTTTTAAGTTACTTTGAGTAATTTTTTGAGTTTCGTTTTGATGGGCTAGGAAAGGACAAATTTGTTTTTTTAGTATAACAAAAAATTTTTGCATTAGCAAGGATAAAAGTAATAGTAAAATTTAAAGCAGTTATATGAAACAAAATTTAATTATTTTTATTTTTACAAATTAATACATATTACTCTTTTGTTTTTTTATTTTTTTGAGTTATACTACAATAACAGGAGGAAAAAATGTCAAAATGTGGATGCGGTTGCGGGGAGAAAATTTCAAAAAAACCCGAAGTAAAACCTTCAGCGCCAACAAAAACAAAAAAGAAATAATAATTTAATTATTAAAAAACTACGGATTTTTTCCGTAGTTTTTTTAATATTTAACAATTTACATTATTTTGTTTCCGTCATTTGTTTTTATTACTTTTAAGATATTATCAACACTTCCGGTCATTGCGTTAATATAAAAATAATAAGTGTCGTCTTGTTTTGTGCATTCAATTTCATAACATAATTCTTCATTATATTCAATCGGGCAAAGTGCCTTATTAACAGCTTTAACTGTAAATCCATCTTGAATTTTTGAAAGTGCTGTTTCTTTTGAAATTGCAAAACCGTTTAAATTTCTTTTAACATTGTTTGTGTAATAGGAGCGTGCCTCATATCCCAAAATATCTCCATCCGCAAGGTCGCATTTAACTTTTATTAAATCTGGATAAAGAATGATTCCATTTTCAACCGGTGCAAAATTAAAATAACCATTACCGCCCACATCATCACTCCAAACGCATTGAACATCATTTACTCCTGTTTTTTTGATAAAGTCTTTTGCAATTTCTTGTGCCTCTTTCATTGAAACATTTTTTGCGCCTTCATCACTGTTTCCCGCAAGAGTAATCAAACGTCCCTCTGTTTTTGAAATTTGAGCATAACAATCTTTTCCCTTTAAGTCTTTAAAAGAAAAATTATATGTTTCAAAATTTGATTTTGCCTCGCCCTCTGAGTTTATATTTTCAACACTAATTCCGCATATTTTTGAAAGATTTTCTTTTGCTTTCGTCTCGTTCACAACATTTTTTGATGCCGCTAGTTTTTTAACCTCTTTTCTAATTTGAGAATCGGCAAAAGGTCCATCATAAATCATTGTGGGATATTCAATATCATTTGATTTAATTGATTGAAGTTGAACTGTGAAATCATTATAATCTTTTTCAAGTGATAAACTATTACCCAAAATGCTGTAACCCTCTGACATGTTATTAGTCATTTCATTTAACGCCTGTTTCATTGATATGATGCTACTATAAAGTTGTTTCAAGGTTTGTTTTTCTTTTGCGGTCAGTTTTCCCCCTTTTGCAACTTTTTTTGAAAGCGTTTCGCAATATCCACTCAATTGATTAACAAAAGTTCTACTCTCATCAATACCGTTAATTGAAACGGGTAAAACGTTTAAATTATTTTGAGCATCATTTGCATTTTTGCTGATTTCTTGCAATAATTTTGCAGCGTAAGCATCATCATCTGTTGAGACAACTTTGCTCATTTTTATTTCTGCATTATTAATATCATCAACCAAGTCATAATATGATTTTTGATAAGTCCCCTCAAGTGAGGATGCGTAATAATTTGCATTTGTATAGGATGAATACAAAAGAACCGCAAGTGCCAAAACAACTCCACATAAAATACTAAATGCAATAATTAATCCGGCATTTGATTTTTGTTTTACTTCAACTATTGTTTTATTTTCTTTTTTCTTGTTCATGTTTCCCCCTTTAATTAATAACAAAATTTATGCGAACCAATTGTAACGGCAACAGGCTTTTGTTTAATCCACCAATTTGTTGCGGTTGAGGGATTATAATAGAACGTACATCCATATGTTGGATCCCAACCGTTTAATGCATCTCTTGCAGCATTGATTGCTGTTTGATTCGGTTCAAAATTAATTTGTCCGTCATTGACAACAGAAAATGCCCAGGGCTGATAAATCACACCTGCAAGTGTGTTTGGATATGCAGGGTCTTCAATGCGGTTTAAAACAACCGCTGCAACTGCAACTTGACCAGTATAAGGTTCGCCTCTCGCCTCGGCATACACCAGTTTTGCCAAAAGATATAAATCATTACTGTTTTGTGAAGTAGCTCCACCTCCAATTCCAATTGCTTTAAGAGTTAATGGTCCCAAATAACCTTCAGCGTTTAGACCATTATTTTTTTGGAATTTTATTACAGCAGCTTTAGTTAAATCTCCATAATAACCTGTAACCGGGCCACTATAATATCCCCAATCTTTAAGTCTTTGTTGAACTTTTGAAATTGTTGCTGAATCGTATGTTGTTCTTCCATCTGATGTATTTGATGAACCGGTATTAATCCCTATTTTTTCAAGTGTTAATGGTCCTAAATAACCTTGAGCATTCAATCCGTGTTTTTTTTGAAAACGAATCACTGCCGCTTTTGTTAACTCTCCATAGTAACCAGTAATAGGGCCGTTATAATAACCCCAATCCTTCAATCTTTGCTGAACAATTTTTATTTGACTTTGATTAGCAACCGTGCTTTGAACAGCGACCGCCTGAGGATTAATATATTGTGCTCCCGAAATAAAAATAATGCCAAAAGTCAAAGCAAAAGATAGAGGAATAATTAAAAACAAAAGCCATTTTTTCATAAATTCTCCTTTTCTTATAAGAACTTTTAAACTATTAAAAATTTGTTGTTTAGATTTTTTTTATAAATTTATAAAGTCTTAAAATAATCAAACTTATTTTGAGCGATTAAAAAAAAATTATTTATTAATTTTTGTTTATTTAATAAATAATTTTAAATTCAGATTTATTATTTTATCCAGTTTTTAATAATTTCAACTATTATACTTTTATATTTAATGGGTGCATTTGTTCTAAAGCATAAAGGGGGATAGACCACACACCACCAATTATCACCCTCCCCACTTCCTAAATTAACTATTAATGCTTCATAAAAACCACTTTCAAGAGTCCACTCGTCATAAGTTCTTGTTGGGAAGTATTCATTGTTGATTGCAACACTTGCATTATAAGTAAAACCGTTTTTTGTTAAAACCTTTTCTACTTCAAACTCTATTTCTTCAAAACTTTCTTTTAAAACGATTTTTGCCTCTTCAAGAGTTTCACACATAGCAACAAGGGGGGTAATAAAATCTATTAAAGCATTAACAACTTCATATTTCACACTTTGATCTTGTTCATTGTTTGAATTTGCTCGCACATGTATGCGTAAAAGATTTTTATCTTCGGTTTTAAATCCACAAAATAAAACTATTCCTACAATTCCTATTAATGCAACTACTGCTAAAACAAAATTTTTCATGCTAACAGTAATTATTGACTGAAAAAAAAACTTACCCTTAACGATTAATGAATAATTATGAGGAATTATTAAGAATTAATTATCAAAACCGTAAATAACCAAACTGTCGAGAAAGACAATAGTTCCTCGTTCCATAACAGAATTACTTCGTAATTAAACTGCAATTTGCTTAACGCAAATTGGTGCTGTGTCCATTGCCCTTTATCGACAGCCTATTATCTTTTTTTTGAAGGGAAAACAATTCCAACAGCACCAGGTCCGACATGTGAACCAATTGTCGGTCCAATAGGTTGTTTCCAAATTTCAATATCGGGAAAAGCACTTTTTAACTTTTCTTCCAAAAATTTTACGCTTTCTTCCTCTCCCGTATGAAGTAAAACAATGGGACAATTGTCAATGGGTGAGTAATTTGTGACAACTTCGTTAAACATAAAATTATGTGCAACTTTTGTTCCGCTTTTTTTTGAAAAAATTGTAACTTTTCCTTCTTCATTAATTTTTAAAACAGGTTTAATGTGTAACAGACTTCCAAATACTGCTTCAGCAAAACTAAGTCTCCCTCCACGTTTTAAATGGAATAAATTATCCACCATAAAAAGAGTTGCAATTTTATTAGTTATGTTTTTTAAGTATTCTATTACTTCATCAATTGTGTGTCCCTCTTTTGCATATTTTGCAGCAAGGTAAACCTGTAAGCCCGCCCCCATTGAAATACTTTTGGTGTCAAAATATTTGAATTTTACAGAAGGATAACTTTTTGAAAGTTCTTCTACTGCACGGTTCATATAATCAAAAGTTGCTGAAAGTTTTGAAGAAAAAGCAATGTATAAAATATCTTCATTTTTTTTAAAATAAGGCTCAAAGTAATTAATATAATCAGTGGGATTTAGTGCCGAAGTTGTGGGCAACTTCCCTCCTTGCATTTTTTTGTAAAAATCTTTGAAATCAGTTTTTTCCCCACAATCATATGCTTTCTCATCTTCATCAAGAGTATAGGGCATTTTAATTAATTTCAAATTTAATTCTTTTAATTTTGTGTACCATAATTCACAATTACTATCACAAAAAACAACCATTTTATCTCCCCTCCCTATGATGCTTTTATGTTGACATATTTAAAAAATTATGTCAAATTAATGAAATAAGATTGTATTTTTAAATATATTTAATTTTTGTAAATAGGGGAAACAAAATGATTATTGACAATCAAAAAAACAAATTGTATGAATTAAAAGAAATTTTCGTTTTTATAAAGGAGTGTCTTTGACCCTTTAAAATTAAAAAAGGAAGAAGCAGAACTTAAAAAACTCCAAGAAGACGAAAGTTTTTGGCTTGAGCAACAAAAAGTAAAATCTGTCGGAAAAAAAATTCGAATAATTCAAAACAAACTTGAAGAAATTTCTTTTTTGGAAAAACAACTTAATGATATCCAAGACATTGTTGAAATTTTAACAAACGAAAATGATGAACAACTTTTTTTCCAATTAAATAAAAGTCTTAAAATATTAGAAGAAAAACTTGAAAAATTAAAATTACAAACATTATTAAATGGAAAATATGACAATTTAAATGCAATTTTAACACTGCATTCTGGTGCTGGAGGAACAGAGGCGCAAGACTGGACAGAAATGCTTTTTCGCATGTATCAAATGTTTGCAGAAAAAAATGAGTTTGACATTACTGTACTAGACAGTTTGGACGGAGATGGTGCTGGGTTAAAAAGCATTAGTTTTTTAGTTGAAGGCGAAAATGCTTATGGTTATTTAAAATCCGAAAAAGGAGTTCATCGACTGGTTAGAATTTCTCCCTTTGATGCAAGCGCACGCCGTCATACAAGTTTTGCAAGTTTAGAAGTAATACCCGAAATTGAGGATGAAAAATCAATTGAAATTAGAAGTGAAGATTTAAGAATTGACACCTACCGAAGCAGTGGAGCAGGAGGACAACATGTCAACAAAACTGAAAGTGCTGTGCGAATAACTCATATTCCAAGCGGGATTGTTGTTGCATGTCAAAACGAACGAAGTCAAATACAAAATCGAGAAGTATGCATGAAAATGCTTCGAAGTAAATTACTTGAAATGAAAGAGATTGAGGAAGAGGAAAAACTTCGGGCAATTAAAGGAATAATAAAAAAAATTGAATGGGGTAGTCAAATACGCTCCTATGTTTTTCATCCTTATTCAATGGTAAAAGACCATAGAACGGGTTTTGAAACAAGTGATATAACAGCAGTTATGAATGGGGAATTAATGCCCTTTATTAATGAATTTCTTAAACAAAGCGTTTAAAAGCTTTAATTTGATAATAATTAGTTTGTTAAAATTAAAAGGTGTGTCATGGTTTATTATAAAAACTTACAAAAACAATTTGAAAAATTGAAAACAGCAAAAAATGTTAAAATTCTCGCAGTTGAATCTTCTTGCGATGAAACAAGTGTTGCCATTGTTGAAAATGGAAGAAAAATTTTTTCAAATATTGTTTCTTCACAAATTGAAATTCACAAACGCTTTGGTGGAGTTGTTCCAGAAGTTGCCTCACGTAATCACATTTTAGCAATAAAAAACATAACAATAGAAGCATTAAAAAAGGCAGATTTAAAGTTTGAAGATATTGACGCAATTGCTGTAACTTATGGTGCAGGTTTAATTGGAGCACTTTTAGTTGGCGTCAATTATGCAAAAGCATTGGCTTATGCTCTTGAAAAACCTCTTTTTGCAGTCAGTCACATCCATGGACATATTGCAGCAAATTATTTAACACATCAAAACCTTGAACCACCTTTTATTTGCTTAATGGTAAGTGGGGGACATAGTGCAATTTTAAATGTAAAAACATACACAGATTTTGAACTTTTAGGAACAACGCTTGATGATGCAGCAGGTGAGGCATTTGACAAAGTGTCCCGTCTATTGTCACTTGGCTATCCTGGTGGACCAAAAGTTGATATAATGGCAAAGCAGGGAAAAAACAACATTATTTTTAAAACCTCAAACGCTTTAAAAAATAGTTATAATTTTAGTTTTAGCGGAATTAAAACTGCAGTCATGAATTATGTAAATTCTCAAAAACAAAAAGGAAAAGAAATTCCAACTGCCGATGTTTGTGCAAGTTTTCAATCATTAATTGTAAAAGAACTTTCTGAAAAAGCAGTGCGAGCATGCATAGAGAAAAATCTTTTGAAACTTGTTGTCGCAGGAGGAGTTGCTGCAAATTCATTTTTAAAAGAAAAATTAATTACTTTATGTAATGAAAACAAAATTGAACTTTTTATGCCTCAACTCTCACTTTGCACTGATAATGCAGCAATGATTGCTTCTGCAGCATATTACAATTTTAAAGCAGGAATTTTACCCGCAGAACTTTCACTTAATGCAAAGTCTAAGGTTGCGCTTTAAAAAGAAATTGTGCAATATTTATTTTTTACTATTATTTACCTTAATTCTCATAATTAAAATATTACTATCATATAAATTAATATGCTTTTTACCACAATAAAAAAGAGGACAATTATAATAATTTTAATCCTCATTCTAATTTTGAGTTGTTTTTTTGCCCTGCCTTCCCTTGTTGCCACTGCTAAAATTTACTATTATACCGTTGTTATTGATGCCGGTCACGGAGGTCAGGACGGAGGAAGTGTTAGCCCTTATTCAGGAGTGGACGAAAATCATTTAAATCTTGAATACGCTTTCACCCTAAAAAGTATGCTTGAAGAAATCGGGATACGAGTTATTATGACAAGGACAAATTTAAACGGTTTGTATTCTATTTTAGCGGAAAACAAGAAAAAAGATGATATGAAAAAACGTCAAGAAATCATAGATAATTCAAATGCAAATTTAGTAATTAGCATTCATATGAACAGTTATCCCTTGAAAAGTTCACGTGGCGCACGAGTTTTTTACAAAGATGGTGACACATCTTCTTTTACTCTAGCAACTAATATACAAAATATTTTTGTCCAAAACCTACCAAATGCGGGAAAGGTGCCTCTTATTGGTGATTACTTTATTTTAAATTGTTCAACAATAACAAGTGTAATTATCGAGTGTGGATTTTTGACTAATCAGGAAGAAGAATCATTACTAGTTGAAAAAGAATACCAAAAAAAACTCACAACTTGCGTTTTATATGGTATTGTTATTTCTTTATAGCAAATCAAATATTTTTTTGTAAAATTTAAATTAAATTCTATTAAGCAAAAAAAAGTGTCTTGGAAAATTATTTTTTCACAAGACACCAAATTTTTTTATTTAAATCGCCAAAATCTAAATCTTCCTCTGGGTCTATGGTAAACAGTGTCGCATATTAAAGCAACGGTTAGTAACAATTCGGTTTGATTTTCATCTAAAACTTCAACACCGTAAGTATCACTTAATCTAAACAATTTCTTACTTATATTTGCAACAACATTTCTTTCTAAATCAGTAATTTCAAAATTCCAACCAAAAACATCGCCCTTAATTCTGTAAACTTTTTTTCGATCAGGCGAACAAACTTTCATTTTTCTAATAAAAAAAGTGGGAAGTCGTTTAGTATAAAACAAAAGTTCATCATTTGCGTTTTTAATGTCATAACGGGCATAGTAGCGAAAATATCGTTTTTCAATGTTAAAAATTGTATTTCCGGCTAAATCGGTAATTTTAAACTTACGAAGAAGTGTTACCTTTGAACGAATAGAATATCTTGGAGTGTCTGTTTCGTCAACAATTTCATAATTTTCTCTAAACCATGAAAAAATATTTTGTCTTAATTTAAAAATCATGATTGGCTCCTTATGTTAATAAGAATATCACATTAAAAAATATTTAACAAAGCAAAAAACACAAATTAAAATAAATAAAAAAATAACAAAAAAGATGGTATTGTTTTAATAAAAATAATTGTAGTATATGGAATTAAAACATATTAAAATGTTACAACCAAAGCGACTAATAAAAAGTTTTTGAAATATAAATAACAAAAATAACAAAAATAATAATTTAATTCAAATTTTAATTTAATAAGCTTAAATTAAACAAGTTAAATCCTAGCGGTGTTACAAACCCCGAGCGAGCTATTAATAATATTCCAAAATTAATTTCAATTAATTTCAATTAAGATAAAAAATTTATAAATAATAAAATTTAAAAACATGTATTAAACTTGTTATTAAAATTAAAATTAATTATTCCAACGCCCTAACCCCCGCCCTAACTCCAGCGCTCATCCTTTTTAACGGGCGAGCGAGGGGTTTTGTAACGAGCGTCTCTGCAGGTAGCACACA
>CAZKOT010000013.1:0-17788 GCA_964554475.1 uncultured Christensenella sp. | reverse complement strand
TTAATAATATTCCAAAATTAATTTCAATTAATTTCAATTAAGATAAAAAATTTATTAATATTTAATTAATTGAAAATAAAATTCTCCAACACGCTAGCTCCAGCGCTCATCCTTTTTTAACGGGCGAGCGAGGGGTTTTGTAACGAGCGTCTCTGCAGGTAGCACACAAGTGCTACCGAAGCCTAGCGGTGTTACAAACCCCGAGCGAGCTTTACTTGTTTTCAAACTGACTAATAACATAACCTTGTGGATAAGTACACAAAGGACATTCTTTCCAAGCTTCTTTTGCGTTATGCCTATGCCCGCAATTTGAACATTTCCATTCAGTTTCTTTCATTTCTTTATACAATTTTTTTCCATTATATTTTTTGTCAATTTCTGCTAGTATTAATCCATGTTGATTTTCCACTTCTGCAGTCAACATAAATTGTTTTGCAACATCTGCAAATCCTTCATCTTTTGCTACTTTTGCAAATGAAGGATAAATGTTTTTTGCTTGAGAAATTTCTGCTTTACTTGCGTTTTTGAACCCTTTTTCAAGTTCACAACTGTCAAAAGGATAACCAGCGGTAATTTCAATATTTTCCATTTCTTTTCCACCGTGAGTAATTAACAAATCGTAAAATCTACTCGCATGTGCCATTTCGTTTTTTGCAAGTGTTTTCATAGTGTCTGATAAAAACTTAAGTTGCTGTGATTTTGCAGTTTTTGATAAAAATTGATAACGTGCACCGTCTTGACATTCTCCAGCAAAAGCGCGTGCTAAATTTTTTTGTGTTTGTGAAGACATAAAATCCATAATAAATCCCCCTTAAGTTTTTAGTATTGACTTTAGGGGGAAATTTATACATTGATGAACGTTGGGCAGAAAACAATTAATTAAGGAATTTGTCTATTATTCCATGTTTATATTATATTCTCCCGCTTTTTCTCGAAGTCTTCTTCGGCGAATAATAATGATAATCACAAATACTGTCGCAAAAATAATTAATGCTCCACCCAAAGAACCTAAAATTATATACATAATTGTAAAATCTGGAATATCAACTTTAAATTCAGCATCTTCGGTTACGTAACCAAATAAACCACTTAAATGGGTAATTAAATATGTATCGTCAAGATTAATGTTTCTTACATTATATTCTATTTTAAGTGTTCCATTAAAAGGATGTTCTTCAGTTCCTATAGGAGTCCAAAACCTACTACTCAAATCAATTGACGCTGCCAACAAATAGTATGCCGAAGCATATTCACTTTTTTCAAGTGAGTCAACAGCAATATTATTATTAATCAAATAACTCATTTGAGCAAGATGTTCGGCAGTTAGAATTACATAAGGATTTGCTTCCGTTCCCAACCCTTCAAACGGCAAACGAACATCAATCCATTTTAACATTTCAAAACGCAAGATAAAAGCATTTCTTTGAGTTACTAAAAGAGAAGAAATAGGAACCGTTACTGTATAAATATTTTCGGAACGAACAATGTATTCTTCATTTAAAGCTATTCCATTCAAAGTTACACCCGTATATTTCCATCTTGGTTTTGCCCAGAATGAAAATTGAACTTCTTCTCCAAGACTTATTGAAAATATTGTCCCAGCATTAATATGCACGCCTCCGCGAGTTACTTCTGCTTGATCCTTATCAAAAGAAATTGAACAAGAAACATTGACTTCGGTATAAATCGTTTCAAAGGTTATATTTGGATTATTAACATCGGAAACTGTTACAGTATAAGATGAAAATTGTCCCACATCATTTCCATTTATTTTCCAACCCGAATGCCAGAAAGGCGAATAATACGTAACAACAAAAATCAAAACATCATCAAGTTTAACATAATATTTTCCCCCTGTTTGAACGGGTGATATAACTACCCCTCCTCTGCTAATATTCCACTCTGTAATTGCTCCTTTATTTGGATCATTATTAATTAAAATTTCAATCTCTTTTCCATCAAAAACAGGCACGTAAACAATAGGTGTTGAACTGTAGTTAACTGTCATAATAGGTTGCGAACTAACAAAATCTTCCTCTCCTAAAATTTTCCACCCAACAAAAACATAACCGTTTAATGGCGTTGCGCTAATTTGTGCACTTTCTCCCTCTAACAAAAACGCATTATTAACATTGTTGATTTTTGCATAGCCACCAAAAACAGTTGGCATAACTGAAATTTTAACTTTGTAAATAATAGTTAAAACTTGGGTTTCGATTTCTGGTGTTTCAATAAAAAATTGATATAATAATCGATTTGAAGCAATTGTTGTTCCGTTCAAAAGCCAGTGTGAAAACATGAAACCTTCTGCCGCCTCGGGTGCAATAAGTGTTATTGCACTTCCAATAAAATATTTTAAAGTAATAGTCGTAGGTGTTTCAGTAGATGAAAAATAGATTTCCGGGTCACGCGGGAAATTAACCGATTGTTCATCTTTGTGTGCATAGTTTTGTGGGTTGTAAACAATTGAATAGGTGGCATACTCCCTAACCCATTGCGCATAAATATCACCATCACCAAAAATCCAATTATGTATTACTGTTCCATTTTGATTAATATATTGAGTTCCTGAAAAAGGCTCAGAAAACCAACCTATGAAAACACGCGTATCTAGCGAAGGTTGCATGTAATAACTATATTCAGCATCTCCTAGCACTTCTTCAAATCCGGAACCAACTAAAAGGTTAAAAGTGTGATATTCAGTTTCACTCAAGTGAAAAGTAACCTCATACTCCATTGGGTCAAGAAATAAAACTATGGTTCCTCCTTGATATAGACTATCAAGGAATAGACTAATTAAATATGCATACTGCACACCACCATCTTGAACATCAATCCCTGTTGTAATGTCAACATAGGTTTCATCATCAAAACGAATACCAATTTTTGGAACACCGCCATTGTCAATAATTTCAAAACCGTGATTAACTTTGAAATTTATTCTAAATGATTCCTCTGTTCGCACAGTTGCAAATGCGCTGGGTGCATAAAGCACACCAGTTTGTAATCTAGGAGGAATTACTTCAATAACACCTGCAACCAAATAATCAGTTGAGGAAAAGAAAGAATCTCCATCATAATTAACCAATCTAATATCAAACTCATTTTCAATTGCTTCAAAAATTACTGTAACCGAAAAATCTCCCACAAAATTTGAAAATTCAACATAAGAAAGTGAGGGATTTATATTAACTATTGCCCTGTAGTTTTCATCACTAATTTCATAACTATAAACTCTATAACCCTGATTAGGACTTGCAACTAAACGAACGACAGAACCCGTTTCAGAATCAAATTCAAAAGTAATTAACCCTTCAGGAATTGTTTGTTCAAAATCTCTTATAGTGCCGATTGCACTTGTCATTTCGTCATAATGAACTCCACCTGCATCAATGTATGCAATGCATTTTGAATCAAATGTTATTGTAACAGAAGTGGTGGAAACGTTTGCTCTAATTCTCAAGTTTTGAGTAACATTTCTTTCAATTCTTGTCAATTCATTATCGTCATGGTCTAACAATTCGGGATAAGATAACCATCCTATAATCTCATCATAAATTTCCCATCCTTCAAAATTGAAACCCAACTCAACTGTTAGTGTCACAAGAATGCTGTCTTCGCCATGTTTGACTTTCAAAGAATAACTATCAAGATTAAACCAACCATTTACTCCATTTATTTCATATGTAACCGTGTATTCAACCAGTTTTACAACGGCATAAATAATAGTATTTTCATTTACTTGGTGCTCGTAATTAGTGCTTAAATCAATCAAATTAGCTGCAGAAAGTTGAGTAAAAAATCCATGGAAAATATAACCATTTGAAAGGTTTGCAACAGCATTAATTTCAACAATACGTTCATAGAAATAATATGTGTTTTCTAAAACTTCATCAGCCGCGGTCATTGTAACATTTAAATAATCTTCCACTCCCGTCGTGATTTCATCAAACACTCCATCCCTATAACAAGCAAACTTTAATTCAAAAGTGAAAAGTTCTCTTGTGAAAGGAATTAAAATTTCTCCATCACAATCAAATCCACTAAAGATAATTTGATTACCTGTTTTTTCAAACAAACCATCATTTCCATTTTCGTCAGTTTTATTAAAATACCAACCCGTTTCGCTTAAAATATATCCATAATTTGAGTTTACCGTAATGGTTAATTCTTGTCCCGTTTTAATTGGAATAATATAGTCATTTCCGCCACTAATTATCTCACCTTCGTCGATACTGAAAGTAAAACTACCCATATTTGTGTTGTCAATATTTATGTCAGAAACATCATTTCCTATTCTCACTCTAATAAAATTTTCTTCTTCGGCAAAATTAATTTGAATTTGAGAACTTGTTATAAAGTTTTCGAATGTTATTATTTTGTTAAGTTCATCAAAGGAATATCTAATTTCTTCATTAGATGCGTTGAAGCCCTTAAACTCATAACCTATTTCTTCAGTGAATGTTAAATCAAGTTTTTCAGAAGTAAAGACAAAAATAGTCCAAATTCCGTTTTCAAAAGTTCCAGACGGACGCTCTTCAAAACCTTGAGGATATTCCTCATACTCCGCTTGCAGACTTTCAATTATTTGGTTTTGTATTAAAGGAGTAACACTGCCCATTGTTGAATCATTAACTGTTATTTGAATCTCATGTAAAAGCGCCCCGAACAAAATTTCTAATTCAAAGTTGGTCGCAAAACGTGAAATTGAAACCACACTCGGATTATCATTTAAATTCCCCGTTTGCAAGCAATCAACATCTGTAATTAAGGAATTTGAGAAATTTAAGACATAACCCTCATTCGAAACAATTTGAAGGGTTAAAATTGCACTTGCAAGTAAATTAATTGTAATGTTTTCTTGTCCTTCATTAACTTCTCTTAAAACCGATAAAATTCCAACAGTTGAAATAATTGAAACACTTCCTCCATCCAAAGCATTTACAGTAATTTGAGCAGTGAATGTTTGTTCAGTCCATTTAGCATAAAAAGTTTTGTTTTCATCCCAAATAAAAGATGTTAAAGATGTAATTTCATTTCCATCACTGTCAAACCATCCAGCAAAATCAAAACGCAACCTTTCGGGAGTTTCAATTATTGCAAAAATATTTGTAAATGTTTGTGCGAAATTAATATCAAAACTTTCCTGTTCAAAACTTTCATCTCCACCCATTGTTGGAAATGCTCCCCTATCTCCATTGATCAAAACTAATTCTTCTAATGGACCGGTTGCAGCAACAAAAGTTGATGTAAAAGTTTTCACTTCCCAATTTGCATAAAGAACAAAGTCGGTTGAAAGATTAAACTCTTCATTAAAATCATAAGAATCACCCGTTCCGTCGTCATTAGTTGTCCAATTTAATAAAGTCCATCCTTTTCTTAAAATTGAAGTTGCAGAAGGTAAAGTAATGTTTGTGTTGTAATCAAAATATTTTGAAATTTCGCTGTGTTTTTCATTTTCAAAAACAACATCCCAGTTTAAAAATTCTCCCAAGAGTGTTATTGATTCTCCATCGGCATTAAAGTTTAAAGTAATATTATTTGTGTTTAATTTAAATCTTGCAAAAAGGGAACAATTAGAAACCATAAGTATTGAAATTAATTCTTCATTAACGACAATATTGTCAATTGTGGTCAATTCATCATTCCCATATTCTGATGAAGCAAACCATCCATCAAATTCATAATTTGCTTTATTTGTTGCCCTAATATAAATTGTCTCGCCCATGTTTATTTCTGTTGTAATATTTTCAAGAATAAAGAAGTCCGTTCCATTAAAACTATATTCAAGAGTTCCGCTTGGAATTGTTGTTAAATTTTCACCGTCAAAAACAACATGTGGAAATTCAAGAGATTTTGTTATTGCCCCAACTGATAATGTTACCGTACCTTCTGCCCATCTTGCATAAAGGGTTTTTTCCTCTGCAACTCCCCAGTTTAAAGCGTCGATTTGTGTTGAAACCAAAAATTGATTTCCTGTTCCTGACGGAGTATCAAACCAACCTTGAAAACCGTAGCCCGTTGCTGTTGGGAAAGGAAGACTAACAATCCCACTTTCGTATATTGTCCGGTTGTAAATAAATGTTAAATAAGTTGGTGCACCAATTGAATGTGTGCTACCGGTCGGGAAATTGTAATCCAAAATTGCAGTAACGTTTTTATTATAAATACTACCGTTTGCTGTTGAAATTGCCAAAGCATAATTAACACTGTCAACCCCATTAAGAGAAATCGTTATCGTTCGTAAGCCAACTTCAGCACTATCATAACTTGCTACAACGGTAACAACATCATCATCTAAAACTCCGTTTAAGGTTATAAGTGAGATAACATTATTATTTCCATCATAATATTTATCCCAGTTTGCAGTTATGGACAATTGCCTTGTAATGATTGTTATTTGTAGAGGGTTTATCTCATCATCTGATATAACCAAGCCACCTGAAACATTATCAATAATATAATTAGAGGTAATAACTGACAAATCACTAACAATATCATAAATCCCAACAATGTATTTTGTAAATCCAACTATAAGATCAATTCTTATGTCTCCCGAAAATTGGGAATTATCAACAATTAAATTATAATTTCCTCCATCATTTAAACCCAAAATATTAAATGAAATTACACTGGAAGTGGTAAATTCTCCATAAATATAACTTAATGGTGAAGTTGGTACAATTTTAACATGTCTTACTGTTATGCTACCTACTTGAATTAGAAAGTCTGAAGAAAGTTGATAATTCGAACTCTCTCCTCCCAAGCTTAAAGAGAAGGTTAAAGCTTTATTATTTCCCACATTAGCATTATCAAAAAATGCAAAAACTGTTACTTTAGAATCGTCAAAAGGAAGAACACCTTCATAATGTACTCCGGACTGTGCAACAAAAATATTGTTTTCATCGTATGTTTTTGAAATGTTTTCTATGGCAACATAGTTTATTATTGCAGGGGTAATTGTAAAATAGTAAGTTTGATCGAGTTCAACATTTTCAAAAATTAAACATGTGCAACTTTCAAGAATAATTTCATAACTTCCAACATTTTTTGAATTGTTTACAATGGTAAACTCAACACTTTCAATCACGCCAAACATTCCCTCATAAGAAAGTTCTAGATTGGAAATTGAAAAAGCAATGTTTTCAAGATCAACTTTTTCACCATCATATATCTTTGTTAAAAGTAATGGGTCAACAAAACTTAACTGTGCTGTTATTGAACTTGACGCAATTATTTGAAAACCGTTATTTTCTTCTAAAAGTATAATATCATAATTTGGATTGTTATAACTGTCTATCACCAAATCATAATAACCAACATTTTCTCCTGTTTCTCTTACAAAATTAATTAATATTTGTTCACCTGTAATTGGATGAATAAAGGTGCTACTTAATGAAGGATCGGGAATTGTGGGGTAAATTTTAAAGAAAAATCCTTCTGTTAAAAATGATGAAATATCCCACGAAAGTTGCTCAATCGCAAAAGAGCAAGAATCACTTCCCGTTATTTCAAAATTTATGCTATCCCAAAGTGAAACCGTTAAAGTGTAAGTTCCAACTGAAATTGCTGACGTAACTTCTATTCCACTTAAGAAATAAGTTGCAACCAAGTGTGGTAATGAAACATCCAGTCTTGATGGATTGCCACCCAAATATATTATCGAAAAAAGCGGACTTTGTGGCGCTGTGTTATAAACATACTCACTTGCAATACTAAAATCAACAATGACGCTTCTTTTTGAAATAATAGGACTTAACGAATTTGATGTTGTTGTTGCAGTGTTATTAGCCACACCTGTTGTTTCAGTTGATGTAAAAGTAACAATAACATAATACGTCCCTGATTGACCTATTTCGGTTAAATTAAGTAAATTTTCATACTCAAAAGTTCCAGGTGTTCCAATTGAAAACAATTCATCATTTCGATACCACTTAAAAGAGTAATCCACATCAGCGTTATGAGGTGCATTAACCGTAAGAGTGATGATATCACCATACTCAACTGTTAAATCTAAACTAGACAATGTGGCAATCGGTGTATTTAATTCCCAAAGAGCAAAAAGAGTGTGATTTTCATTATAATTAAAGAAATAATTACCTTCATCTTCATAATCCACAACAAAGTTGGATGCTTTTTCCATCCATCCCAAAAAGTTATAACCCTCTCTTGTGAAAGTGTTTGAATTAAGTGAAGCGGTTTCTCCGTATTTATATACTTGTGAATCCATGCTTCCACTACCACCATTAGCATCAAAAACAAGATTATAAGCATTTCTTGAGTAACAAGCATATAAGATAAGACTTCCCAGCGGTCCTACAACACCACTTAATGTGCTTTCAACATCATTAAAAGTAAATCCTAAATATGTTAATATTGTAACATTTTCTTCTGTTACATTTGTTCCAACCATACCCGAATAGGTTCGAATTTCAACAGGATTATTGTCATCATAAATTCCATTTAAATCTTCAAGTACGTGATAAACTTGATACGTTGTTGTTTGAGGTTGCCATTTTGCATAAAGTGTTACATTTTTTGGAAGCATGATGTAATCAAATAAAGTAGGTTGTAAAAGATTAATTGTATAAATTGCTTTGTTCTCCGGTGTGCATGCCTCATCGTAATACCAACCCTTAAAATCATATCCGGTTCTTAATAAATATGGAATAGTTTCAGTGAAAACACTTCCAAATAAAACATCTTCTTCAACATAATTAGGAGTAACGTCGTTGTCATTGTAATCAATTGTTAAAGTATAAGCATTTCTTGCATATCGAACTTTTAAAGTTGTTGTCCCGTCACCAGCAATAACCCCCTCAAGATCTCCTGTTTGGTAATCAAAAGTAGGATCAAAAGAATAACCCTCAAAACTTTCAAGTGCTTCTGGGGCATTTCCATTAATAATTAACTCTCCCGACAAATTAACTTCCAAAGACATTTCGGTTGTTCCTGTTTGCTGTGAAGTTTTAAAAGGTGTAGCATTATATGACCCGTTTGCATTTTGCAAATAATACTCTATTGAAAAAACTGTTCCTGAGATGGGCATCCAACCAGCATAAATGTAATAATTCATTGCAGGCATTACAAAATCATCCCAACCAAAAGCATCAGTCCAGTCATTATCATTAAACCATTGGGTAAAGGAATAGCCCGTTCGAATTGGGTCAGCAAAAACATCTTCAGAATCCACCGCTTGCCCATATTTTAATTGCAGTGACAAATCAGATTGACCATTTCCTTGAACACCATAGAGAAAATAGGAATCAATTGACATGAAAATATTAAAAGTTAATAAATTGTCGGCTGTAAGCTCTCCCTCAAGTTCATCTAAAATATAATTTTCGACATAGTAATCATAATCAAATGAATAACCCTCTACAACCAATAATACTACTTCAAGAGGATTCGACGGAGAAATTAAATATGCACTTTCACTTTCATAAACGCAGAGTTCCCTTGTTCCATCAGTATTGTAATCATGAATTACCATATAATTTTCGGTAACAGAAGAATTATAATCAGTTTGTTCAGAATTTAAAGTGTAGATTTGGTCGTTAGTTGCGCTTTGTAAATAATATAAAAGCGTATAATATGAAATTCCCCTATCCCATTTAGCATAAACAGTGAAATCACTTGACGGCATTTTAAAACCTAAAACATCATATGGACTTAAAAATCCATTTATATCATCATAACTTTCCCACCAACCATCAAAAACATATCCCGTTTTAACAGGGTTAGAATATAGTGAAAAATTTGGAGTCGAATATAAAGTCGAGTATGGGTTTTGATTATAATACACCTCTATTTCTTGATAATTCACTCCTTCAACAGGTTCAATCAAATAATCTTCAGGTTCATTTACAATTGTAAATGTATATGAATTTATTAAAAAATATATATTAATAGTAAGATCTGCAATAATATCTGCTTCAAGAGTTTGTCCCCTGTAATCAAAAGTATAACCAGGTTCACTAAAAGATTGAGAAAAAAGCGAGGGGGGTGTTTTTGATGAATCTGTGTATATTGTCCACTGCCAAGTACTATCAGAACCTTCAATTACAACATAATTTCCACCTGTAAATGAATGATAAATTGATTCTATTGCATAATCAAGGTCTGCTTTTTGTCTATGAATAATAACTTGATAAGTAACGGGGCCTTGTGTATACCATTTAGCATAAATTGACTTGTCTTCATCTGGCATTGTCCAGTTTTCAAAAGTAAATGAAATTGTGCATAATGCATCAGTAAACCAACCGCCAAAAGTATATCCTGTTCGTTCGCCTGTTGGATCAGATGGTGTGGGGTCGGGCGCTTGACCATAATTAAGAGGAATGTTTGTAATTATTGGAGCATCGTTTTCATAAGTATTGATAGTAAGAGTATATGGATTAACAGACAAGTAAATATCTATTTCCATGCTTCCATCTGCTAAAATTGTTTTTTCAATTACTAATCCACGAGTAAGAATTTCTTGATAATTAAATGTATACCCTATATGAGAAATTAAAACTGTTCGTAAAAGCGTTGTTTTTGTTTGATTTTCATAAACATTAATTTCCCAAGTGTCATCTTCATCTAAATCTTCAATTGCAACAAATTGCACGGGTAAATCACGGTCAATAATTTCACTAATTAGTCCACCACTTGCTAATGTGTAAGAAGTTGTCAAGTATTCATCTTCTTCATAAGGATTTTCAAAATAGGTGTTTAATGTCCAATTAACAGATATTCTGTTCCATTTTGCATAAATGTTTATATCACTGGTAATTTTATATGTCGACCACTGAACTTTTTTGTTTAAAGCATAAGTTGTGTCAAAAAACCAACCATCAAACAAATATCCATCTTTTACCGGATTAGCTGGTTTTGTGTACTCAATATTGGAATAATACATAATCTCTGAAAAAGTAACATCTGCTGGGTCAAGTTCATCATAAATATAATAATTTATTTGATATGTATTTCTTTTTAAATAAACGGTGATTGATCCACTGCCATCGGGTGAAATTATAGTGTTATAATCATTTGGTTGCGAAATATCAAATTCAATAAAGTGAGGGCTGTTAAATGGACGCAATGTTTTTAAACGTGGATAAGTGTTGTCAATTCCTGAATAAACAACCAAAC
This sequence comes from uncultured Christensenella sp., assembly GCA_964554475.1. GTDB lineage: Bacteria > Bacillota > Clostridia > Christensenellales > UBA1242 > CAJKWP01. The sequence continues at coordinate 6,652 of CAZKOT010000013.1, read as the reverse complement.
TAAAACCCCAAACTCCTTCATATTCTTCGTAAATATATTCTGCAAAAAAACCTGTTGTTCCTTCGGGATTAAAATTAATTACATTTGGTGAAATGTCTTCATAAGTGCTATCAAGCTTTTGTAAATATATTTTTAAATTAAACTGTGTGTCTGTGCACGGTTTCCATTTAGCATTAATTGTAGTATCATTAGTTATTGTAATTTGACCATGACAAAATTCATCATAAGTTCCATCGGTGTAATTATACCACCACCCATCAAACAAAAATCCTGTTGGTGGCAATTCATCTAAAAGTATAATTTCTTCTCCATAATAATAGGTGGCAGTTTCATTTGGAACTTCAACAATGTGAAAATTTTTTATTAAAGTAAATTGTTTTCTCTCAAAAAAAAGTTTTAAAACTAGTGGGTTTTCTGGATCAAATAAAATTGTTCCATTTATAACCTGATCTTCATGCTCAATAATTGTAAAACCAAGTGTGTTTACCAAATTTGTTAAACTAACCACTTTTGTTTCATTTGGTTCAATTATTTCATTTTCGTTTAAATCTTTTGTGATAACTATGTTTACGTCAACAATATCTTCTCCACTATAAACAAATTCAACCATCGCATTAGCGTCAGTCCAACCTGCTGTAAACATAATATTGTCGGAATCACTCTCTTCAATTTCTTCTGGATAATTTCCACCTATTTCTTGTCTGTAAAGTTCAATTTTAAAAATTGTGTTAGCATAAGGAATATAACGAGCGGTTAAAATTATCCCCTCTTCATTTGGTGGCATAACATAAGTTTCAAAATTGACCTTTTCACTGTTTGGCTCCGAATAATTAATAAACCAGCCATCAAAATCATGTCCTTCAAGTGTAGGTTCAACCAATATTAAATTGTGTAGGACCAAAGAATAAATTTTGTCTTCAGTTACAGCTTCTTCAAAAAGATAAAATTGTTCATATGTATTTGGGTCTCCATTATTTGGATAAAAGGTAATTTTGTAAGAATTTCTTTCAAAGAAAATTTTTAATTTTTCCCCGCTTTCCTTATCCGTTGGAATAATTGCCTCAAAAACACTGTCTTCGTAATGTGATAGTGTGAAGCCCTCTTTTGAAGGTGAAAAACTTTGATCGGCACCAACTTGATTTTCAAGAATTGGTTCGCCATCATAAAACCTTAAAATAAAATTTTCAATATAAGGCTCTTCGCTGTAATTTGGAACTAAAACAACCGTATAACCACACGTTCCTGTTATTTCTTGACGAGTGTAATAACTATCATAAGTCCCATTAAGATTTTGCAAATATAATTCAACGTATATAGGTGCTTGTCCAAATTCAATCCATAATGCAAAAAGTTCTAAAGTTTCTCCGTGAGCAGGATAGAAAATTCCGCCCCCTTCATCATCAACCAAAGTAACCACTTGCCACTGATCATAAACTTTTGGACCGTTTTCCTCTGTTGCCCATCCATTAAAAACATAACCGGAATTTGAAAATCCATTTGTGTAAAGCGTTATTGTTTGACCATAATTAACAGGATGAACCGGCATAGTTCCAATTGCATTTTCATTGCCTTTATTATAAACAATATTAAATTGATGAATAATTTTTATAGTTCCTTCAATTGTAATTATAAAATTATCACTCACATCTTGTTCGGTTAAATTTTTAACAATTAATGTGCTTTCTAGATTTCCTATTACTTGTGAATAATTTCCTGGCAGTCCGGAATTAGTTTGTATTGCTCCCTCAATGTAATATCCTGTTGGAAGAGGAAGATTTACAACACTATGTGTTGGAACTTGCGTGTCAACAGAAACAATTTTAACACCCTTTCCATAAAAGGTTTGATCTACAGTATTTAAATGAACTGTAATTTCCCTAACTGAAATTGTCAGTGTGGCAGTAACTGGATTAGCTCCTATGATAGAATAACTTTGCGGGTCCACTCCTGTCTTAAGAATAAGTTCTAAAGACATTGTGTAAATTCCAACATCAATCGGTCCACCATCTTCATAAACAAAAATAGTTTCTCCATCTGACCAAGAGTAAGAAAGAGTAAAATCTTCAGCTAAACTTTCACCAAAATTTTCTAAATTTGCATTGATTAAATGCTCTTGTCCATCATAAGGAATGGTTTCATTATTAAAAATAATATTTTCGGTGTTAATTTCAAAATTTAATATTTCTGCACTTCCACTTATCGAGACCAAATTATAACAATTAGTAATATTTTCGACTCCATAAAAAGCATTCCATGACAAAATAATTAACGTGGGAGTCGGTTCGCCTGTAACATACTGTCCAACATTTTGACTTGTTGTTCCTATTGTTATATTAAGAATATCATTTATTGCAACATCACTTGAGCTAACATTTTCTTTAATAGCTGTAAAAATCTCACCATCGTAAATTTTGTTGTTTTCATCATAAGAGTCAATATTGGCCAAAAATATATCTTTTTTGATTATTGTTCCGCTTGAAGTGATTGTAATTTCATAATTAGAAATGTCAAACGCCTCGTTGTTTTCTATGCCTACTGTAAGAACAATATCTTCTCCAACTCGATTTGTTGCATATGTACCTTTTATTTTAAAACTTTCGCTTATTTCGTTTAGTTCAACCACAATAAAATCGTTTGTTCCATCGGTGATTTTATTATTTCCATCATAAACTTTTGAAATGACATCACTGTAAGTAAATTCATATTTATTAACTGTAATATTAATATCAATAAGGGACTGTTTTTCTTGAGAAGGAGCTAAATCTGATTCGTAAGTAAGTTGTGCGCAAATACGTAAAACTAGCTCTTTTGAAATAACGTTCTTATATGTGTAAATTTCATTTTCACTTTCAAGCGAAAGTCCTCTAATCCACTCATAAGTATAGCTTAAATTATTATCAATATTTCCAATTACTGCTTGTAGCTGATGAATTTGTCCATCGTAATTTTTTTCAATTATAACATCTGCAATAATACCTAATGAAACACCATCACTTAAAAAATCAGTGATAAAAATATCATTAACGCTCCATTTTGCAAAAAATGTTTTTTCAAAAACTCCGTCTTGCCAAATTGCTGGTGCTTGCTGTGTGTAAGTTGTGTCAACCCACCAGTTTTCAAAATTTAAGCCCGAACTTGACAAAACAGGATGCGAAATCTCTTCTCCTTCGTCTGTGTAATAAACAGTTTCTTGTGTAATGCTACCTAATCTATCATTATAATTTAAAACTGCATAGTTTCTAAATTTTGCACGAATAAGCAAATTTTGTCCTTGACTAATTTGTGTAAAATCAAATTCCACAGATTGATTTTCACCTATTAATGTTCCTGATGGTTGATTCTGCCATCTATAAGGAGCAGAAATAGTTTGAATTCCTTCAGTAGAAACAGTTGTGTAATCACCTATTATAACAATTTTTCCAGTAAAATTAGGGTCGGTTTTAATAATTGCATTGGTTAAACCGATATTGTTTGTTACTGTAATTCTATTAATTCCAAAATAATAAGTATTTGTTGCAGAAATATCCACTTCATTATATTTGATGATTAATTTTTGAATTGAAGATGGATTTTCGGTCATTGTTGTTTTGTTTAAACTTTCATATTTTTCAACAACTAATTGTTTGTCTGTCCCTGCCGCTGAAATAACAATTGTTCCACTAATAGAAAAATTATAATTTGCGCTTTTGTCTTCACTTGCAAGTTTAACTAAAAGATTTGCAATCAAACCTAAAGTTGTGCCACCAAAAGTGTATGTCCCAACAACACTATCTGTTGTTTGAATACTTCCAGTAATGACATGACTTCTAACATATCTAATTTCTTGTTCGGTCATCTCGTCAAGATAATCCCAACTAAAATCATAACTTGCATTAGTCGCTGTATAATACCATATTAAAGTTCCTATATTAATTGTAACCGCTTGTTTGTTTATTTTACCTATATTATTTACCGTAAAGGTATATTGATTAATTCCAATTTCTGTAAGTGTTGCTTGTGAGCCACTGAAATATACGGCATAGTTTGCAAGGGTGTAAGTTTCATTTGTGAAAGTTACGGTAAATGTGACGGTTTTGTTATCACCCACCTCAGGAGTGTCATAAACTGCTGATGCCTCTAAAATACTTAAATTATCAGTCGAAATTCCTGTTGCAATAGATGTGTTATCATAAGTTTTGTTAATTTTGCCATTAATCAATGATGAGGGTGCCACGGTTACATTAATAATTGAATGATTGATAATAACTTCACCCACAGCTGTATCCGCACTCTTTTCAACACCATCATAAACACTTGTAACATTACAAAAATATTGTCCGCTATCTAAAACATTTTGTAAACTTAATATGGGTGAAACTTTCATGTAAAGAAGGTTTGATGTGCCTCCATCAACTTTATACCACTGATAAGAATAGGTAATAAAATTAAAATAGTTTGTAATAAAATAAGGCTGTCCCGTAACATTTGAAACAACAAGCGTATTTTGCGGTGATCCTGTATATGTTCCAACAAAACTCCATGGATTTGTGTTAAATGAAGGATTTTTTAATTCCCAACGAGCGTAAACATTTATAATTAAAGGAGAATCAAGTGGGATAAGTGTTAATTCACTTACTAATTCAATGTCTCCGCTTGATGTAAAAGACCAACCCAAAAACTCTAAAGCACTTGTAACTCCAAATTCTTCAAATTCGGGCAATTCTCCATAATAATGATTAACCTTTTCTGTTTTTGAAGAAAAACTCAAATCATAAGGTGCACCTGTTGGTAAATTATGATTAAAGTATATTGTAACTTCATTTTCTTCCCAATGAGCATAAAATGTTGTGTCGGTTGTTATTTTTACCGTTGTGTCTGACTCAATTTGTATTTCGCCGTCTTCGGTCCACCAACCTTTAAAAACGTAACCTAAACGTGAGGGGTTTATTAAAGATGAATACTGAACACCTTCTAAATAGCTATATTTTTGGTCATATGTTACTTCACTTGTTGCAATCTTTTGTGTTTCAGAAATGAGATAACCTGAACTATTTTCCCATAAATAAGAGTTTTCATCAGCATCTAATGCGCTCCAAGTAACTTGAAAAGCAAGATAATCCCAAATTGCATAAAGATTAATATTGTTCGTTGTTTCTAAAACTACTCCAGAAGAATAAGAAACACCGGTTCCGGAAGGGTTAGTATCCCACCTACCAAAAGTGTAACCATCTCTTGTGGGAATTAAATCTGTAACAGTAATGTGTTCATCATGTTTATAATCTTGTGTTTGTAGAACTGTTCCCGTTCCGTCATTTGCAAAATAATTTAAAGTGTAAATATTTCTTTCATAGTAAAATTTAAAAACCAAACTACCATCCCAAACAACTTTGTGACTTCTGCCTGGCGGTTCTACTTCCTCCCCAAACACAAAAATTCTTACAAGTGCATTTAATTGATTTTCAAAGCCTGTGGCAGTGTAACCCAAAACATTTGTAATTATATCATCTGTTTTTCGAGTTAAAATTTGATCGGGATAAGATGGAAGAATTTTTTCAAAAAGTTCTTCGTCATAAATGTCTTGAAAGTAGTGTTCAATGGTAAAAATTGCATCCTGTGCAACTGTTGTAATAAAAATTTCAACTTGAGAATTTTGAGATGAAATATTAATTTTTGTTCCAAAAGAACTTTCAGCATCATCAAAAAAATAAAGAAATAATTCAAATAAATCTTCTAAAACGTTTGGAAAAATATCTGGATAGGGTGCGCCTATTGGTTCTGGCACAAAATTATTTACTCTAACTGCTTGCCCTTGTCCTTTTATGGTTAAGTCGCTTAATAAATAACCATAATTTGCATTAAATTTAAAATATTGTGCCTCGTCATAATGAAAAATATATGGGGAGTTAAAATTAATTGGTGTTGTTCCATCTTTAAAGATTGACAACTTAATTTCATCATCATTAGGATTAGGATTGCTTTTAAAGGTAACTGTGTAAGGAACTTTTTCCATTATAAAATAAACATCATAAATTGATTCGTCTTCAAAATCATCAAAAGACGTTAAAATGTATTTGTTGTCGGTAAATGACCACGTAAAACTAACATTATCGGCCAAAACATCATCAGTAACATCAACTCTTTCTCCATTTATTGTTGTGAAAATACGAACACTTTTAAATGGATGAAGTGAATCAATTGAAACCGGTCTCCAGATTTTGTTTGATGAAAAAACAATGCCCATTGTTGTCATAGGAACAACATTATTTGCCTTAACACTAAATCCAGAATAGCCCGGTGTGCAAAAAATGTAATAACCAGTGATGTCTGTTAAATCAGGAACAACATTGATTGTGGGAATGAAATCACTGTCCGAAATAGGATGCTGTGAAGAATAGGGATTTATGATTTCTTGAACTTCTTCATTATCGTTTATAAAAGCTGTTTTTAAATTAAAAACCCATCCTACAAATTCAATGGGAATTTCCATGTGAACAATTTCGTCCCCTATTAAATTAATACCGTTACCAGATAAAACATTGAACATTAAATCATAAAGATGCCAAGGTTGTGGATATTGTATTTTATGATTGTTAGGACTATCAGTAAATGTAAAAATTTGAGGTAATGAAATTTTATAAAAATTACCATTAATTCTATACCCTGTTATTAAAAT
>CAZKOT010000012.1:5355-32406 GCA_964554475.1 uncultured Christensenella sp. | reverse complement strand
TTAATGAAATGGCCAATTTATGGGCATGGTTTGATGGAGTAGCAGTAGCAGCTATAGCTTCAGCCGGTTTTGCTTTTATTCCTGGTGTTCAAGTTGTAGCGATTATTGGACTTAGTGTTCTCGCGGGTGACATACTTGTGTATAATAGTCAATTTAATGACACAGTTAAACCTAATTTTGATGCAAAATCAGCGACAACTCAAGGTGGCGGTGGTGGCGCGGGAGGCAACGGCGGAACTGCCTATATAAATTCAATAATTGCAAGAGACGGGGAAGTTGAAGGACTTGTTTATGCAAGTGAAGCATTAATTAAAACAAATTATGGCGGAAAAGCGGGAAATAGTGGAAATGGTGCACAAGGGGGTAAGGGGACAGTTTTTCCAAGCAATTCTGGAGACGGTATTAATGGAATATATTCATATTTTAAGTGGGGAAACGGCGGAACTAAGGGAGCAATTGGCTTTGCAGGTAATTCAAATGAAACATTAAGGAATTTACTTAATAATGGAGATTTTAATCAAGCAAATTGCGGAGTGACAGGCGGAGCAGAAAGTCTTAATGCTGCCGGAACTAATTTATCCTCATTAACAGCTCAAGCTGCGAGTCTCTGGTTGATTTCAGGTGGTTTTGATGCAAAATCTGTTCAAGGTTTTAAAAATGAAACTGATAATAATGATGCGAAATACCGTCCTGTTGGACAAAGTGGGGAAACTGGTGCAGATGGTCAATTACTTACAATTACTTTACCTGATTTAGTTGGAGATTCTTATCCAATTAATACATGGTCGGAATTGTATGGTGCAATCATGAGAGGCAATCCTGAGGTCAGAAAATATGTTTTACAAAATGATATTACTTTTAATCTTGAAACTGATATAACCATTCCAATTTTTGAAGGGGAGTTAGATTTTAATGGTAAAAAAATTACAATTCAAGGAAATAAAGAATCATTTTCTCTTTTTGAAAATACTTCAATTTCAGCAGGAACACCTACTATTGAAGATTTGAAATTAGTATTTAATGTAACAGGTTATACAGACAAATTTGAAGATTATAGACAATTTATTTCAAATGAAAATTATTCTTTAATTAATATAATCGGCTCGACTTCCAATAGATATACAGGTAGCATTTCAATACCTTTCTATGATGCATATTACTGTGCTATGCATGGAAACATTTCAATACCTAGCGGCTCAGGAGAAGGAATTAATGTAACATGGAACTTTAATCTAAATCCTTTTACAGTTGGAGATGGAATTTCAATTCCATTTGAAATAGACAATTTTGACTCTGAAGACATTGATGTAATCCCTGATAAATGGCAAGCGTTTGTTGAACTTGCTAATTTAGGTTCGAACAGAAAATTTAAATTGATGACAAATATTGGCATTGGGCAAGCATCAACTGAAGATTACGTTATTAATTCTTTTAATGGAGAGTTATTAGGTGAACCTGCAGATTATGATATAGACGGAGAAGATGAAAACCCTACAATAAGTTTTGCTACATCTTCTGGTTATCAGGCTTTTATTGATGAAATATTAGATGATGCAAAAATTGAATATATCAATTTTTATGGGCATATTCCTGCAGTCGTAGAAACTAATCGAGGTTTAATTAATAATTGTGAAAGACTAGAAGAAATTTCAGCATATTCTTACGCAAATAATGCTGTTGGTTTTGTTATTACTAATTACGGAGAAATAAATTCTTCAATAAATAGTACAAATTTAACATCCTCGCAGGGTGAGGTAGCTGGTATTGCTTACACGAATTATGGTTTAATTACAGATTGTCAAAATTTTGGAGTTATAACCGGAGGAATTGGCAAAAATGCCGAAACTGTTGGAGATGAAACTATCGGTGCTTTTGTTGGTGGTAATGCTGCCGGAATTGCAATATACAACGTTGTTGGTGGAAATACTGGGGATTACAGCGGTGATTATGAAGTGCAAGACGCTCCTCCTGCAAGTTCGCAACATGGTGACAATGGAATTATTAATTGTACAAACTCGGGTAATATTATTGCTGGTAATGGTGGAAATGGTGGAGCATTAAGTAATGGAGGATATGGAGGTTCTGCATCAGGAATTTCAGTATTCAATGAAATTATTACTGGTTTTGAAAATTTTGAACTTACGTATAGCTATGGAGGAATTGTCAATTGTGAAAATGATGGAAATGTTACGGGAGGAAATGCCGGAACAGCAAGTGGAACTTTGCCGGGACCTGACGAGTTATTAGGAACAGAAGATGACATTGTTTTAGTCGATGGCAAGGGCGGAAATGCTGGAGCAATTATTTCAAAAGTTGGAGGAAAACTTTGGGGAAATTTAGTTCAAAACGGAGTTATTACTGCAGGCGAAGGATTAACTGACGGAAATGTTTACATTGTTTCTTGGGTAGCGGTTACATTTTATCGTAATTATGATGTGGATGACACAACAATACATCAAATTAAATATATTTTAAAAGATTATCATATTTTTAACCTACCCACAAATCCTACAAAATCCGGTGATGAATTTATAGGCTGGGGTGTAAACCGAAACGGAACGGGCGGATTGTTTGATGTAACAAATACTACATTAACAGAAAATATTTCTCTTTATGCAGTTTGGAGTTCGACTTATTCTATTTGGGGATATATGGTTACTTTTGATGTTAACGGTGGTGATATTCTTTCAACTCCCGAATCTCAATATGTTTACGGTAATGATTACACAAATGCACCTGCTGACCCGACTCATGCGACTGAAACTTTTGTTGGATGGTCAGAAGATACTGATGGAATTTCAGGTTTATTTGATTTTGCTCAGACTATAATCACAATGGATACTACACTTTATGCTATTTGGTCTGATAATTCGTTTGTTTTTGATGTTGTATTCAATCTCAATGGTGGTGATTCTACAACTCCTTCAACTCAATATATTTTTACGGGTCATAATGCAACAGCACCTATTAATCCAACCAAAAGCGGAGACTTCTTTATTGGCTGGTGTGAAAATCAAAACGGAACGGGCGAATTGTTTGACTTTGAAACTTCTATTGAAGAAAATGTTACTCTTTATGCAATTTGGGGCTCTTCTTATGAAAATTGGGGTTCACAAATTACATTTGATGTAAACGGTGGTGATGAGGCAACAGAACCTTCAATTCAATATATTTATGGGCAAGGATATGTGCAATTACCATATGATCCAATTAAAACTGATGATGTTTTTGTTGGTTGGAGTGAAAGTCAAGATGGAGCAACCGGATTGTTTGATTTTGAAACCTTACTTTCTATCGGTTCAGAAATTACACTATATGCAATTTGGGAATCTAATCCATCAATAAATACTGTCGCTTTCAATTTAAATGGTGGCGAATCTTCACCTATACCTCTTCAATATGTTTTCTTTGGAGATTACGCGGTACAACCAAGTCAACCAAGTAGAGAAGGTTTTAGCTTTTTAGGTTGGTATACTAATATTAATGGGACGGGCGAACCTTTTGATTTTGAGAGTATTCAAATTACTGAAGATATTGCACTTTATGCAATTTGGGAAGAGTTATGAAATAGAAAAAAAGCATAGCAGCTATGACGTGAAAAATGATTTTAAATAAAGTCGAAAAATGTTAAAATAATAATTAAAATTGGAGAAAATGAGAAAAAAGTTAGTTGTGATTTTGGGATTGTTATTAGCTACTTTTGGTGGTCTTCTTTCTGCATGTGGAAATCCCTATTCTCAAACAACTATTTCAGCAAGTTATGAAGGGCAAGAGAATGGATATCTTTTGTTAAGTGTGGGAAGCGAAGCAATAATTACTTTCTCATTTTCTAATTTACCTCAAGGTGATAGTCCTGATTTGTTTTTGACAACTAGTTCAAATAACATTAAAACTGAAATTATTTCTTTGAATTATGCAATTGCAAAATGCGAGGTTAAAGTTACATCACTTATGCGTGGTGATTGTGTTCTTCGTGCCAAAAGCAAAATGAGCGGAAATGAAATTGATATATTAATTAAATCTTCTCTTTCAATCACAAACTTTAACTTAAAAGCGGATGCAACATATAACTTGTTCGCTGTTCGTGGAGAGAATAATCCAAAAAATTTAACACTTAATTCTTCCTTTTTTAATTTTGAACCTAAAGATACAAATCAAACACAATTAATTTTTAAAGATAGTGAAGATAATGTACTTACTGAAATTGACGGTAATGATTATACTGATGATATTGTTAGGATTTATGCTTCATCTCCTTATTTAACCAAAGTTGTTGAAATGGAAATTAAAATTATTAGTGAAATTTCAATTGTCGATGTTTATGAAGCTGCAAGAACAAGCAGTGACCCAATTCCACCCGGAATAGGTGAAAATGACAAACTTTTAACTTCGAAGGAACAAGGAGAAACTCCCAGTAATATTTCCTTTATAACTAATAGAAGCATTTATGCAAGAAAAATTATTACTGTTGCAATTGAAGGAAATACGTCTGAAAAACTTCGTGTTGCAAGAGCTATCTACAGTCAATCAGTTTTGTTATGTAGTGATTTTGATACTTCAACAATACGAACTGATGGGATTAGTACATATTTTGATTTTGAATTACAAAGTCTTCAAGATGGCGAAACAACTATTGAATTTAGTGTTTATCTTTCCGAACTTGAAAGTTATCAAATCAAGCGAACTTTTGATGTTAAAGTTGAAAATGCACCCGATGAAATTAGAATTAATGATATAAAAAATGAAGAAAATGTTGCTCAAACACTTTTTGACAATTATTATTATTCAACTGTAACAGTAACAAACCGAATTACAGTTGTTCCGCAAACTGCCCTTTTTGATAGTTTCGTTGTTTCAGTAATTATGCCCCAGGATTTACCTTTGACGGCATATGATTATATAGAATTTAAAATGGGAAATGATGCATTGTTTAGAGAAACGAACTCTCATGATTTGAATAATCTATCTATTCCTATTGTTGCAAAAGGCAAAAAAACAACTGAAGGAAAAATGATTCGACTTCAATTTACTTGCTACTGGGGCTTAAATCTTGGACTTGATAGTCAAGATTCAATTACATATGAACTTGATTTTGTTGTTAAAACAGGTGCTCCAAATTTAATGCTAGAAAACAAGTATATTCCTCAACCTGGAAGACCTAGTGGAATCTATTTGAAAGTTGATGATGAACCAACAGTATTTAATGGAATATATGTTGCTTCGGTTGATGCTTACACGGATAATTTTATTGTTATTCCAATAACTCCAGGAGCTTCTCTTTTTGCTCATGTTGAACCAGTATATGAACAAATTATTGGTGATATAGACCAAAGTGGAGACGGAGATTTAGAAAAATATATTTCAATTAGAATCACACCGACCGGAATTGCTGGAACAGGCACGTGGAAAATTATTCTTCCAAATGGAGTGGGAAGAGATTTAAAAATTACTACAATACCAAATTTGGAAAATGTTTATATTTCTGTTGATGAAGCAAATTCTTCTCCAATAACATTTAAGGAATATGATGAAAATGATAATCTTACAATTGAGGTAAAACTCTCAAAAGTTGAGCAGGAATTTGTTGCGGGTGTAAAATTGAAATTAATTTCTTCACCGATTTCTTTTGATGGCATTAACGAATCTCTTTATTCGATTGAAAATGAAATTTTAAATGAGGGTATTTTTAGTGTTGATGGAAATTTATTTTTAACAATTGAAAATCTATTAACTCCCGACATTCAAAATGAAGAAGCATTGACATTCAAGTTTACCTATAAAAAAATTGTTGATTTCTTGTTATACGAATTGTCTGATTTTGAAGATGATCCTGAAGATGAAAATGATGAATATGACCAATTTATTGCAACAAATCAATTTAGTGGAATGCTTACTATTAATGCTTTTTTATCCATTACAAATGTTAGTTTTTCGAAACGTGAAATTTCACTTTATTCTTATTCTTCACTTGGGTTTTATTACAAGGATTTATCTCAAGCAACTGTTGACATTTTATTTAATCCAACAGATTTAAATTTTAACACACCTGGTTTAACTTACACCCTTTCTTCTTCTATAGATCCAACAAAAACAACAGGAAATTTGATTGTTCCCGATTATGGAACCTATTTTTGGGAATCAAAAATGTTTAGATGTGATATGAGTGGTTCTTTGCCTACTTCCTTTTATATTTATATAGTTATCAATTATCACAATGATGTGTTTACAGCATCCTTAAAAGTGACAACACTCAATTATGAAAAAGTAACAAATGTAAGATTGTATAATTATATTCAAGAAGTTTACCTTGATCCATCTCATCCTTATCAAGATCTTTGGACATATGTGAATCCTATTGAGGCTGTTCATAAAGATGTTATGTTTTCATTTGAACCAAATATTGGTTCTGCTCCAAATTTAATTAGAATTGAACCTATTACAAATGGTGTTAGAGTTCATTATAACAACGTTATTGAAGGAGGAAATGGATATTTAGTTATTTCTCCAAAAGCAAATATAATGGATGTTTCGCAAACTCCTGATGGCGCACTTCGAATTCCCATTCGTGTTGGTTCAGGTTCAATTACAAATCCTTTTAGAATTTCTACTGTTAATGAACTGTTAGATATAAAATATAATGGTCTCGACAAACATTATTTGTTAACTAATACTATTGATATGACTGGCATTAATTTCACTTCTTTAGGTGAGTTTTCAGGTAGTATAAATGGTTTGGGAACAGGAAGAATCACCGGTTTGAAAATTTTAAACGGAAGTGGAAATCTTGGTTTGTTTACTCGTATAACAGGTCAAATAAAAAATTTGGTAATTGAAGGAAATATAAATTTAACTCTTTCTTCGGGAGCAAATGTTGGACTTTTATGCGGTGAAATTGCTTTAGGTGCAACGATTGAAAATGTTAGTGTGATTTTAGGACAAAGCAAAATTGAATTTACTAGTGCTTCGATGTTAAATATTGGAGGATTAGCAGGAATTAATAATGGAACAATTATAACAAATATAGACCATACTTATGCTTTTGGAAAAACTCCTCTTACCACAGATAGTTCCGATGCAGATTTTCCTAATTATGTAGATGATGAAGATTATGATCAGGACGATAATACAACTGAGACTTTGTTTGTTAGAATAAGAGATGGTTATGTTTATTATAGAATTATTGATTCCTCTGATTTCGATGGAGATGGAGATAGAACTGAATTTTTGTTTGTCCACGTTTTAATTGATAAACTTTTTAACTATACAAATTATTCTCCAGTTATAATGAATTCTCAGTTTACCATTTTAAGTAAAACGGCAAGTTTGATTGAACAAAGCACTTTGGGCGGAATTGTTGGACTTAATAATGGAAACATTTCAAAAGTATCTTATTCAAATAAAAAATTATTTAACAATGATAATTATAGCTCAATTGTTAATTTTAATGTTGTTGGAAGTCTAAATGTTACAAATTCTTCTAATGCTCTCAAATTTGAAATAGGATCCTTGGCAGGAAAAAACACAATGCAAATTTCTGCACAAGTTAATAATTTGATTGATCCCATGCTTGCTATGGATAATTTAAATTATTCCAATTACATCAAAACAAAGGGTAAAATAGAAATTATTCAATCTCATAACAAACTCGGCGGACTTGTAGGATTAAATGTTGGTACCTCTGTGCAAACCGCCCTTGTTTCTTATGCCTTAACAAGAGTTTACTTAATTAGTAAAAATGAAGACTTGTCAACCGCTGCACATCTCGGCGGAATTTTTGCACTTAATCAAACTTATGGATTGATTTCAAATTGTGTAATTCAATCTCTTGAAGACGGAAACACAACTGGAGTCGGTGCAACAATGATTTATTCAACTCATTTTGGAATAAATGAAAGTGGACCTATTGTGCAATCTGAACGTGTAAATGTTTTTGGATTGTATGGAATTGTTCCTTTAAATCAAAATGATGACGCGTTAGCAATTAGTAGCAACTTAAAATGTGAAACTTATATCGGTACAATAAGAGAACTCATTGACACAACTCAGCCTATTTATGAAACAATAAACAATTATTACGGAGATTTGTTTATAGGAACAATTTCAAGAAATATTCAAAGACAATTTGCTTTAAAAACTGCTTCGTTATTTAATGACCCCGAACAAACAATTAATAGATTAAATGCATTGATTCCTGATCCCGAAAATCCAGGAGAATTTATTGATGACCCTGATGCAGTTCTTATGTCTTATTTGTTTTACTATGAAGCAACAGACAGTTCAAATCAAGGCTATTTGAAAGAAAAAAATATATATGATTTACCTTTTATTTTTGAAGGTGAAATTTTAATTATTTCACTAAATACAAATATAATTACTGTTCAAAATAATGGACAATTATTTATTAGAGGAACAGGAATTGCACAACTTGCTGTGTTAAGTTCGCTTAATGCTCGGCTTAGAAAAGATGTTTTCATTTATGTGGTTAATGCTGCAGATGGTTTTACTCTTTATGCTTCTTCTGCTGCTATTACTGAAAATATTATTTCAAACGGAAAGCAAGTTAACGTTTATGAAAACGAAATTTTAACACTTTCGGTTGTTTTCTCTCATATTGATGTTTTGGTTGGTAGTGGTTACTATATTTCACTTTTCAATGGAAGTGAATTTTCCTTAGTTGACAAAAATGAAGTGGTGGGCGAAAGAACGGTTGAATTTATTCAAATTGGAAATTCATATGCACTAAAAGCTGTGAATTCCGACGGTTTGACAAGTTTTAGTATTTATTCGATGTTAAATTTTGATTATAACGGAAAAATATATTCTTCTGAAACTTTATTTAATGACGAATCTGGCTCATTAAATTATGATTTTTTTGCTTATCACTATAAAGGTGCAATAAGTATAATTCCAAATTATGATGAATTAACAATTGAACCCATTGAAGAAATAAACTTTAATGTTGTAATGCAAACAGATGATTTCGCAGACAGTGTTAACATTGAAACAACAAAATTATTGCCGAATGGGGATTTTGAAATTCCAATCGAAGATGAATATTTCAAAGTTTTTGAAACTAATAGAATTTATAAATTAAAACTAAGTGATGATTATCCTTCTGAATTATCATCTTTTATTCTTCAAATTAATAAACTTGAATACAATTCCATTATTGAGTTGTGGCAAATCAGCGAAACAAAGTCTTTGATTATTGCAGTTAATGTATTAAATCATACTTTTAGCATTGACGGAGTGGGAACATATTCGATGTTTGAATTTGACATGGATAATTATTTTTATCTTGACAAAAATTTAACCTATCAATTTCAATTTAAAACTTTGACAATGGGAATACCGACAGAATTTAATTTAGAAACCGTTTTTAAACTCCAGAGTATTCAAATTTTTTACAATGCACAATTTGATTATGAATTTTACACTAATAATTATCAAGCTCATTATTATATTAATCTATCTTCAAATTCTACACCTGCAATCAACAATGCTATTGATATAAATCTTATAACTCAAAATATTGAAAGAATAATTGTTGATTCTTTTGAAGGCATAAGTCAAATTAATTCAGGGGCACCACAATCAAGTTTCTTGGATCCTGGTAATCCAAATCATTTTAGAATTGAAATTTATCCCTATTTTGCTGATTATGATTATATTGAAATTACTGGTCAGCCGGCAGCAAGCGGACTTACTTCAATTTTGACTTGGATTAATCTTGATGGAAGTAACCGTTTAGGAGCGTTTTTAATTCCAAATGGAATAAGAATTTCCAAATCATTAATTGTAGAGAGTGCTTCATTTGAAAAATATATTTATATTAAATATGATACAAGTTCTATGGGAGTTAAGAATGGTGATGTTTTCGTATTTAATGTAACTGCATTTAAAAATTCAATGCCTATTTATTCCACCGTTGAATATGTAACAGTGAAATTTAAACAAGATGTTCAATTTTCAATTGTTGGAAAAACTGCAACACCGGATAATTTAGTTTATTTAACAAGGGGTTCAACTTATAATTTTATTATTTCTTCAATAGGGTACAACAACAACGAAATAATAATGACCTCATCGGAGTCTTCAATAGTAAGTGTAAATTTTGCGAATAAAACAATTAATGTAACTTCAAATACAATTACTTACCCTTCAAGCGAAGGTATTAGCGGTGTTTTTGAAATTTATGGAAGAAAACAAGTTGGAGATGAAATAATTCAAAGTGTTACTTTTAGACTCTACTATGTGGTTTTAGATTATTATATTACCACAGCAACACAAATTGTTGAAACTAATGAAATAATTAATGGAACAACTATTACCAAAGATGGCGAAACAAAATGGTTTGAAAACACAATTATCAAAAACGGCACATTAGGGACGGTTAATATTGGACTTGGAAATTCGTATAAACTTGAAACTGAATTTTTAAATGGTTTAACAATAGAGTATGAGCGAAACATCTCGGGAATTGTTGAAGTAATTAAAATGCTTGAATCTTCAATTAATAGGAATGCATCTTGGCAATATCAAATGGGAATAATGGATTCAGAAGGAAATTTTTCTTACAATTCAAGTTCTTGGATAAACATTGTTTCTTCGGTTTCTCCTTCTGCAACAAGCGGATATTTTGCAATTTCTAAAACTTCGGCAGGAGATTTCGTTTTTACTCCGCTGAAACTTAATAATCCTCTTAATCCTGCTTACAAATTTAGACTTAGTTATGGCTATGAATACAGCTTTGGAAGAGCAAACTATGTTGCTTTTGGAACTGAAAATGCAACCAATGTAATTGCAACTTTTGATTTTAATATTTATCAACTTAGTTCATCAGACACTCCAACGCCGATATACAATTCACAACAGTTTAGTTCTATGCAGGAAGGAGCATATTATATCTTACTTAATGACATTGTTTTGCCCACAAATTTTACTCCAATAACAGCGCATATTGCCGGACTTGATGGTAACGGTAAAAAAATTATAATTATATCAAATTTTTCATATGAAAATTTAGGACCTAATATTGGAATTTTTACAAGTACTGCTACAAATTCTTTGATAAAAAATTTAACCGTTGAGATTCAAACAACTTCAAGAATTTCCATTAATAATAGTTCTTCTGTTTATGCTGGAGTACTCGCCGGGGAAAACAATGGTAGTATTACTAATTGTTTTGTAAAAACACTTTCAAGTGTTAGTTTAAGATTTGTTTTCATTAATAGCGTAGGAACTTCAAATTTTGTTGGAGGACTTGTTGGAAATAATAATGGTTATATAACAAATTGTCGGGTTGAAGTAAGTCTTTCAACTTCGGCAAATTTGGCTGGTTTGGTAGGATATAATTCAGGAAAAATAGCTAGCTCTTTTGTTGCAAATTCACTTTTGATTAACACAAGTTCAGAAGTGGCTAATAAAACTGCAGGGTTTGTTTATTATAATTCCCAAGCAACTGCTGACGGTGGAGTTATTATGACTTCTTATGTTAGCGGAGTTCATATTGCTGTTAGCGGAGAAATTCCGATTTATGCTAATTCACAAAGTTTTATTATTAGTTCTTCCACAGAAGTGGCAGGGTTTATTTATGAAAACAATGGCGAAATAAGTAATTGTTATAGTAATATTCCAATTTACACATCTTCTAAATCTGCTGGTTTTGTTTACTTGAATAAAGGTTTAATTAAAAATGCTTATTCAACTTCTCAATTAAAAAGTAATTCACCTCCGACAAGTTTTGGTTTTTATTATGATAATAGTCAAGGAAACATTGCTGATTCATTTTATCTTTCTGATTTTTTCTCCGAGAATAATAAAATCAATTATGCAATTGATACAAGTAATGATGATTTAAAAATTAATACTGCCACATTTGCGCAACAATCAACTTTTACAAATTTTGCTTTTGCAAATGTTAATGAATTAACAAAGGGCATTTGGTTTTATCCTGATTCTGCTTATTTGTGGCAATTTAATAATGATAATAAAATTTTTATTCTGGGAAGACCCGAACTCATTCCTTCAAATATTATTGCAACCTCGGTTTTAGAAATTGACCAGGAAAATTCAATGCAGGACCCTGAAACTGGAGTAATGACTTATGTTTACAAAAACATTGGAGATAATCCACAAGGAAGTTTCTACAATCCGTTTATAATTACTTCAGCAAGTTTATTTGAACAACGAATTCTTGAAACAAGTTATAATAATATTAACACAAATAATTTTAGATTAGTTACAAATCTTGATTATGAGGCGGAAAATATTACTTCATCAAATCTTTATAGAATTATTATGTTGGGAGACATTGAAGGTAATGGGATGGAAATACGTGGATATGTAATAAATACGTCATCATCATTAGCTTCCGCAGGTCTTTTTTCAAAAATTGGAAATGGTTCTTACAATCAAGGAAGTATTAAAAATATTACATTAAAACCTAGATATATAAATCTTCCAAATACTATTTGTGTTGGAGGCTTGGCTGGGACTTTAGATTCCGGTTGTGTTTTTAATGTTAAAATTAGTGGGTTTGCTTATGGAGGTGTTGGAATAGTTATTCTTGGTCGAAATATTGTTGGTGGACTTTTAGGGCGTGCAATTGGAAATTATAAGCTTTACAATATACAATCTTCAATTTCAACAAATTCTACTTACAGAAGTCCCAAAACTTTAGGTCAAATGAGTATTGATGCAACAGATTTGATTGGAGATTATTTCTTTTTTAAAAATCATACTGTTTCAACAATGAGCAAACTTTCTTATTCGGGAACGGTTGTTGGAGTTCTTGCAGGGATAGGAGATGTTCGATTAATTACAATCAGCGGGACGAGTGCAGTTATGGGAGAATTTGCAGGTCTATTTTTTGGTGGAATTGGTAATGGTGTTATTATAGATGACGTAAATGTGAATCTTGTTCAAGGACAATTTATTCAAGGTGCTGTTTATGGCGGAGTTATTGCTGGTGAAAATTATGGAACAATTTCAAATGCAACTGTAACATCAAGTTACGAAATTACCGGTCTTTTTAAAACAGTTCCTTTTGTTGCAAAAGCAATTGGTGGACTTGTTGGTCTTATGGGAACAAAAAATAACATTAGGCCTTCTATGCAAGAAACACCAACAGGCGGCGTTATAACAAATTGTCTTGTTAAAACAACAATTACTTCAAATCAAGTTTTGATTATAGGTGGTCTCATCGGTGAACTTATTGGGGCAAATGAAGATAGTATTACAATTGAAAAAAGTGGATTTGTTGGAAGCATTAACGGACTTGAAACTGTGGGCGGGATTGTTGGAAGAATAACTAATATTCCAACAGCAGAACTCAAATCAGCAGGCTATCCGTTTAGTGATATAGTATTTAGTGATGATGATCCTTCTGAAGAATTTGAAATTTTAAAAGAATGTTATGTAAAAGATGGAACATTGTCTGTTGTAAATGACATTATAGGAAGTGCAAAAATAGGAGGTTTAATTGGTTCTATTGATGCAGATGATTCGGTTATAATTGCTCCAAATTCAAAATTTATTATTTCTGATTCTTACTCTAGAAATGTTGTAAAGGTTAAATCCGATATATATGGAGCTGAGTTCAATATTTGTGTAGGCGGATTAATCGGTGAATTTGGATTTGGAAATTTGGATATTAATTCAACATACTCCACATCTCGATTGATTATAGAATTAAGAGATTTAAAAGCTAATGGTGCAGAAGGCGGAGCATACGATGTTTTCTTTGGTGAATTAGTTGGTTATTCTTACTTAGGTGCTTTAATTGATGCTGACGATTTTGTTTACTATCAATCAAGGCAGGTAAGATATGTTGGCGTTGTTGGAGAAGATTTAAATCATTATTTATTATTAAAAGTTTTAAAAGATGGTTTAATTGATTTTTACATTCCCACTGTTGATGCAGTAGAAGTTACTTCCCCTTCACCACCTTTGGAAGAATATGATTATGTTTATGATTATAATCAATTAGGTATAGCACCAATTCCTTCATTTGGCGAAACTGGATTTGACGCATTATTATGGATTACCGGTTCAAATCCGTTAAGTTTGAGGTGTGAGAGGAATTAAAAAAATAAAATTTTTTCACAATTTTTTGAATTGAATAATACTATTAAATTATTTCTTTTAACTCTTTATTTAAAAAATTATAAGAAATTGCAACTTGAATGTTTAAAAAAGCATTGAATTTTTTAAAAATAATGTTTATAATGTAATTAAATTGTCAATGATTAATGTTGTTTTTTGATTTTAAAAAAATTTTTCGTGTAAATTGTTGACAGTGACATTTTTTGGTGGTAAAATGTTTTGGAAAGTTTATACAAAAAATGGCAATCTTCAAGGGATTTTTTTAATATTAGGGTAAAAAATGAAAGAGCAATAAAATTGCTCTGTCATTTTTTCGCTTTTACAATAGATAAAAATTCAATTTGAAAAATTGAATAATTTAAGGAGTTACAAAGATGCAAGAAGGAGCGTACTTCAAAAAAATTCAATCCGGCAAAACAACAAGATTTAGTTTTGCAAAACTTGATGACATTTTACCGGTTCCGGATTTACTCGAAATCCAAAAAAACGCTTACCGTGATTTTTTGGATAACGGAATCAAGCATGTTCTTGAGGAATTTTCTCCCATTAGTGATTATAGCGGAAAGGCTAAATTTTATTTACTAGGAATTGATTTGTCAACTCCACCAAAATATTCACTGAAGGAATGTAAAAGAAGGGGAGCATCTTACACTATTCCGTTAAAAGTTAAGGTACGTTTTGTTGTTGAAGAAACCGGTGAAGCAATTGACCAGGAAGTTTTTCTTGGAGATGTTCCTTGTATGTCAGAGGAAGGCTCTTTTGTTTTTAATGGAATTGAAAGAGTTGTTGTTTCACAAGTTGTTCGTTCGCCCAGTGTGTATTTTACAAACGAAAGAGAGGATAATGTTGCTCTCCGAGCACAAATAATTCCTATGCGTGGAATGTGGATTGAAATTGAACAGAGTGCTAATGAAATTTTAAAAATTGTTTTAGACAGGGGAAGTAAAATCACTTTAGGGATTTTCTTAAAATGTTTTGGTTTTACCAAAGAAGAAATATTAAAAATCTTTGGTAATAATGAATATATTAGAAATGTTCTTGACAAAGAAATTCAAAAAACTCAAGAAGAAGCATTATTAGAATTTGCGAGAAAAACAAGACCTACTGATGTTCCTTCGGCAGAATCGACTAGGAATTACTTAAATTTGTTTTTCTTTTCAGACCAATATTATAATTTAAGCCGTGTTGGTAGATATAAATTAAATAAAAAACTTTCAATAGCGACCCGAATTACTGGACAAGTTGCCGCTGAAAATATTGTTGTTGACGGTGAAGTTGTGATTAAGGCAGGGCAAAAAATTCCTTCAGATATTGCTCGCAAGATTCAGGATGGCGGGGTGAATGAAGTCTTAATCAAAATTAATGACAAAAAGCATTTAGTAAGAGGTAATAACAGAGTTCGTCTTTCAAGCGTTTTTAATTGTGATGAAAAAGAACTTGGCATTTTGGAAGAAGTTTATTATCCAACACTTATGCAAATTCTAAAAGAAAATAAGACAAAAGAAAAACGTCTTAATGCAATAAGAGAAAATGCTAAAAATTTAATGATTACAACTCTTACAATGGATGATATTTTGGCATCTATAAGTTATTATTTAGATTTGCTTGCTGGAATTGGACAAGTTGACAATATAGACCACCTCTCAAACAGAAGAATTGCTTCGGTCGGCGAGCTTTTGGCAAATGCATTTCGTAGTGGAATTAATAAACTTGCTTCGAACATCAAAGAAACCCTACAAGGAAAGGAATTTACTGAAATTACTCCTTCGCAAATAATTAATCCACGTCCAATTAATAAAGCTTTTAAAGATTTTATTGCTTCATCTCAATTGTCGCAATTAATGGATCAAATTAATCCGCTTTCAGGTTTAACTCAAAAGCGAAAAATTTCTGCAGTTGGTCCTGGCGGTGTTAAAAAAGAAAGAGCAAGCGCTGAAGTTCGTGATATTCACTACACTCATTATGGACGAATTTGTGCCATTGAAACACCCGAAGGTCAAAGTATTGGTTTAATTAGCACGCTTGCAGGATATGCAAAAGTGAATGAATATGGTTTTATGGAAACTCCATATCGTCCTGTTGACAAAAAAACAGGTGTTGTTTCTAAATCTTATCAATATCATATGGCAGACATAGAAGATGTTGCTTACGTTGCTCAAGCTGTTGAGCCACTAGATAAAGCTGGTAAATTCATAAATGAAAGAATTATTTGCAGATATAAAAATTCAATTGTTGAAGTTACGTCTGAAATGGTTGATTATGTTGATGTTTCACCACGTCAGTTTATTTCAGTTGCTACGGCATTAATACCCTTTGTTGAAAATGATGACTCTGCCCGTGCTCTTATGGGAGCAAATATGCAACGTCAGGCAGTTCCTGTTTTAAAACCAGAATCTCCGATTGTTGGAACAGGTTTGGAGGATGTTGTTGCGCATGATTGTGGAGCGATGATATTAGCAAAAGAAGAAGGCGTTGTAAGTTATGTTAGTGCAACGGAAGTTAGAGTTAAAACCCATCATGGAGAAGATGTTTATTACACTACAAAATTTGCAAAAACAAATGCCGATACTTGCGTTAATCAAAAACCTTGCTGTTTCAAGGGAGAAAAAGTTAAAAAAGGTGATGTTCTTGTTGATGGTTATTCTACCCAAAATGGTGAGTTAGCTCTTGGAAAAAATGTTTTGGTTGGTTACATGAATTGGGAAGGCTATAACTTTGAAGACGCAATTTTAATCAGTGAACGAATTGTAAAAGAAGATGTTTACACTTCAATAACTCTTCATGTCGAAGAGATGAAATGTCGAACAACAAAATTAGGTGATGAAGAAATTACAAGAGATATTCCAAATCTTGGTGAAGAAGCATTAAAAAATCTTGATGAAGAAGGAATTGTAAGAATTGGTGCCGAGGTTAGACCTGGAGATATTTTAGTTGGAAAAGTTACACCAAAAGGAGAAACTGAATTAACTCCTGAGGAACGTTTGTTACGAGCAATTTTCGGTGAAAAAGCAAGAGAAGTTCGTGATACTTCACTTCGCGTTCAACATGGTCGTGGTGGTGTTGTTGTTGATGTTCAAATCTTTTCAAGAAAAAACAAAGATGAACTTGACCCGGGTGTAAATATGATGGTCAAGGTTTATGTTGCACAACGAAGAAAACTTTCTGTTGGTGACAAAATGGCGGGACGTCATGGAAATAAAGGTGTTGTTTCAAGAGTTCTTCCCGAAGCAGATATGCCTTACATGGCAAATGGAAAACCCCTTGATATTGTTTTAAATCCGCTTGGAATTCCATCTCGTATGAACGTGGGGCAGGTTTTGGAAGTACATTTGGGACTTGTTGCAGGTTCATTAGGTTGGAAAGTTGCCACTCCTGTTTTTGATGGAGCAAGTTCTGAAACAATCCAAAAACTTTTGGTTGAAAATAATTTCCCACAAAATGGAAAAATTCAGCTTTATGACGGTAGAACTGGTGAGGCTTTTGCAAATCCTACAACAGTGGGATATAAATACATGCTTAAACTTGATCACATGGTTGATTCAAAAATGCATGCTAGAAGTATTGGACCTTATTCACTTGTAACTCAGCAACCACTTGGTGGTAAAGCTATGTTTGGAGGACAAAGATTTGGTGAAATGGAAGTTTGGGCACTTGAAGCATACGGTGCATCAAATATCCTTCAAGAAATTTTAACTGTGAAATCCGATGATGTTGTTGGCAGAATTAAAACTTTTGAGGCAATTGTAAAAGGTCAACCTATAGCCGAACCAGGTATTCCGGAATCATTTAAAGTTCTTGTAAAAGAATTACAAGCGCTTGGACTTGATATTAAAATTTTAACAGAAGGAAAACAAGAAGTTTCAATTCATGAATTGTCATTAGATGAGCATGACTTAACTTTGTCTCACGAAGTTGAAGAACAGCTCAAAGAAATAACACTTGAAGATATTGGAATTGATACAATCCAAAATCAGGGAGAAAAGCAGGAAGACAGAGAACAAACTGATCTTGAAGGTAATGAATTGCCAAAATTTGATTCAAGTGGAATATTTGATGATTTTGAAGATTTTAAAGACGAAGAATAATCTTGTTTTAAGGAGCAAAAAAAATGTTTGAACTTAACAATTTTGACTCAATAAAAATTGGAGTAGCATCACCAGAAAAAATAAGAGAGTGGTCTTATGGTGAAGTAACAAAACCAGAAACAATAAATTATCGGACTCAAAAGCCTGAAAAAGACGGTCTTTTTTGTGAAAGAATTTTTGGTCCACGTAAAGATTGGGAATGTCATTGTGGAAAGTACAAAAGGATTCGTTATAAAGGTGTTGTTTGCGATAAATGTGGTGTTGAAATTACAAGAGCCAAAGTTAGACGTGAACGTATGGGGCATATTGAACTTGCTGCTCCAGTTTCTCATATTTGGTTTTTTAGAAGTATTCCTTCACGAATTGGGACACTTCTTGATTTGACTCCAAAAACACTTGAACAAATTATTTATTATGTTAATTATATTGTTACTGACCCAAAAAACACGGATTTATTGTATAAGCAAATTCTTTCTGACAAAGAATATCGTGATGCAATTGAAAAATATGGTGTAAAGAATTTTGATGCTGGTATGGGTGCCGAAGCAATTAAAAAGCTTTTAAAAGCAGTCGACCTTAAAAAAGAAAGCGTTGATCTTAAAAAATTACTTTTGACAGCGAAAGGTCAAAAAAGAATAAAAGCAATCAAAAAACTTGAAATTGTTGAAGCATTTAATAAAAGTGATAATAAACCTGAATGGATGATTATGGATGTCGTTCCTGTTTTGCCACCCGAACTTCGTCCAATGGTTCAACTTGATGGTGGAAGATTTGCAACAAGTGACCTTAATGACCTTTATAGAAGAGTTATTAATCGAAATAATCGTTTGAAAAAATTGATTGAATTAGGTGCACCCGATGTTATTGTTAGAAATGAAAAGAGAATGCTTCAAGAAGCTGTTGACGCTTTAATTGATAATGGTAAACATGGAAAAGCGATTCAAGGTTCAAAATCAAGAGAATTAAAATCATTGACTGCAATGTTGGTTGGAAAACAAGGACGTTTCCGTCAAAATTTACTTGGAAAAAGAGTTGATTATTCAGGTCGTTCAGTTATTGTTGTTGGACCCGAACTAAAGATTTTTCAATGTGGTGTTCCAAAAGAAATGGCAATTGAACTGTTTAAACCTTTTATAATTAAAAGACTTGTTGAGTTAAATCAATCACATAATATTAAAAGTGCAAAGCGTTTAATTGAAAGAGAAAAGCCTATTGTTTGGGACGTTTTGGCCGAAGTCATTAAAGACCATCCGGTTTTACTTAATCGTGCTCCCTCGCTTCACAGACTTTCAATTCAAGCCTTTGAACCTATTCTTGTTGAGGGAAAAGCAATTAAACTTCACCCTGCTGTTTGTCAAGGTTTTAATGCTGACTTTGACGGAGACCAAATGCCTATTCATATTCCTTTGAGTATTGATGCAAGAACTGAGGCAAGAACTCTGATGCTTGCAAGCAATAATATTTTAAAACTTTCAGATGGGGAACCTATTATCATTCCTTCACAGGATATTGTTATTGGTTGTTACTATTTGACAACAATAAAAAAAGGTGCGAAAGGTGAGGGTAGCATTTTTGCAAGCGAAGAAGAAGCAATGATTGCTTATCAATCGGGCGAAATTGATGTGCAAGCTGAAATTTTGGTAAGAAGAAGTAAAATAATTGGCGGTAAAAAATATAGCGAAAGAATTAAAACCACTGTAGGAAGGTTGATTTTTAATACTGCAATTCCTCAAAATTTAGGTATTATTGACAGAAGTAAACCTGAAAATTATTGCAAACTAGAAATTAATTACCCCGTTATTAAGAAAGACTTAAAAATAATTACTGGTTTGACATTTGACAATTTAGGAACAACCCAGTGTGCAATGGTTGTTGACAAATTAAAAGAACTAGGATACAAGTATTCTACATTAAGTGCATTAACAATTAATGTTTTTGACATGGAAGAACCTCCTCTTAAAAAAGAAATTGTGGATGAAGCAGAAAAAAAAGTCTTGGAAAATGAAAAGTTACTTTCACGCGGACTTATTACGCTTGATGAAAAGCTTTCAGCAAATATTAACATTTGGAACACAGCAACAAAAAAAGTTCAGGAAGCTGTTCTTGCAAATCTTTCAAACACAAATCCCATTAAAATTATGATTTCTTCAGGAGCAAGAGGTAATAACGTTCACTTAAATTCCATTGCAGGAATGCGTGGTATTATTGCAAATGCTTCAGGTCAAAAAGTTGATATTCCTGTTAAGTCAAACATTTCAAAAGGATTAACTCCTCTTGAATACTTTATTTCTTCACGTGGAGGACGAAAAGGACTTGCGGACACCGCTTTGAAAACAGCAGACTCGGGTTATTTAACACGACGACTAGTTGACATTGCTCATGAAGTTGTTGTAACAGAAAACGATTGTTTTGAATCACGAGAAGAAAAAGTTAAAGGTATGAGTGTAACTGACCTTTATGAAGATGGTATTTTAATCGAAAATCTTGAAGAGAGAATCTCGGGAAGATATTCAGTAGAAAAAATTGTTCATCCTGAAACAAAACAAATAATAATTGGAGCAAATCAAATGATTACTCCAATAATTGCAAAGAAAATTTCTGAAGCGGGAATTAAATCTGTTCAAATTAGAACACTTTTAACCTGTCGCTGTAAAAATGGTGTTTGTGCAAAATGCTATGGAAGAAATATGGCGGGTAAGGAGATTGTTCCTATTGGTGAGGCAGTGGGTATTATTGCAGCACAGAGTATTGGAGAACCGGGAACACAATTGACTATGAGAACTTTCCAAACTGGAGGCGTGGCTGTTGCTTTGGATATAACACAAGGTCTTCCACGTGTTGAAGAAATTTTTGAAGCACGAAAACCTAAAGGAGAGTCAATTCTTTCCGAAGTTGCTGGTAAGGTTCATGTCAAAGAAGATTTAAAAGAATTTACTGTTACAGTTACAGGCGAAGAAGGTCCACACGAATTTGTTATTAAAAAGCCCGCTTATATCAAAGTAAAAAATGGAGATATTATTGAACCAGGAACGCAAATAACCGAAGGTTCAATTAATCCTTCAGATTTATTACGAATAAGGGGATTGAAAGGACTTCAAGATTACCTATTGAAAGAAGTTATTTCTGTTTATCGTGCTCAAGATGTTAAAATTAATGATAAACATATTGAGGTTATAATTCGTCAAATGCTTAAAAAAGTAAAAATCGAAAATTCAGGTGATACATCACTTCTTCCAGGTGAAGTGTGTGATGTTATGACTTATGAGGCGGAAAACGAAAAAATCTTACTTAGCGGAAAAGCTCCAGCAACAGCAAAAAGAATTTTACTTGGAATTACTAAAGCATCTTTAACCACAGAATCATTCCTTTCTGCGGCAAGTTTCCAAGAAACATCAAGAGTTTTAACAGATGCGGCAATAAAAGGAAAAACGGACAATTTGCTTGGATTAAAAGAAAATGTTATTATCGGAAAATTAATTCCAGCAGGAACTGGTTTAAAAAAATATAGAACTGCAATGCCGGTTGAAGTAAATTAATAAAATTGTTTTCAATTTACAGGCACAAAGTTAATAGACAAAAAAACTTCTTTAAATAGAAGTTTTTTTTAATTAATATTTTAAATAGCTAAAAAATTATATATGTTTAATTCTGCAATTTCAATTTTTACTTAATTAATTTCTAATTAGTTTTTTTCTTTTGCTTTTTTGCGACATCAGAGGCAGATTTACGCACTGCAATACTTTGCATTGTTAGTTCCTTAAATTTTTTTTCTAATAACAAAAGAGCACCGATAACCTTAATTGATTTAGGGTCTTGGGTGTATTGTTCTTTTAATTTTTCAAACTCATTGCTACAAAATTCAAGTTCATACAAAATTTTTGCTAACTTGTTTGAAATTTCTTTTTTTTCTCTTTCAAGAAAATCGATTTCATCATTCATATTAGATCTCCATTTTAAACATTTTAAAATTAAGAATGTTAAGGGATTTTTCAATTTTAGTATTTGTCTTGCTCTGAACTTTGATTAATTAAATTAACTATAATATTTAAAATTTGTTTTGTTCGGTCTATTTCTTCTTTTATTCTTTGTTGCTTCGCTTTAATGTGAGGTAGGATTGAATTATAAAAAATATCTTTTAATTTCACTGTGTCAATTTCCGGACTTAATTCCAAAATTTTTTCTGCAAAAACTTGATATGCTTGAATTTCTGCAAAACTCACTTGTTCAATTACCGCACTTGCAAGCGCTCTTGTTGCTTCTTCAAGAGCAGCTTCAACTTTTGAAATTAATTCTTTTGCATCAAGAATCGAACTTTCTTTGTCTAATTCGGTTTGCTTTTTAATTTTTTCTTCTTCCATTTTTCGTGCTCCATATTTTTTGATAACTTATTTCACATATGATAATACCATTTTATTATACTTTTTTCAACTTAATAAAACCGTTAAGTTTTCGTAAATAATTTTTTTTGCTTTGTTAATAATACATTGCGAGGAAAAATTATGTTATTCCGTTATTTAGTTAGAAAATTTTCTTATATGAGTAATAATATCAAAAAGAAAAATAAAAATATGGAAAGTGATTTAGAAATGGGGCAACCAAAGGAACCCCAAGAAATTGATATTGACAAAAATTTAGATACAAACATTGCAAATGTAAAAAAAACATTAAGCCAATGCCAAGACCTTCGTCTTCATGAATTTCGCTTTGGGGCAAAAAATTCTTTTGCTGGGGCACTTTTCTACATTGATGGTTTAGTTAACCTATCGCTTATCACTGACACTATTATTAGACCTTTGATTGAGTGGCAAGGTGGTGAAATTAGTCATGGTAAGGAAAAAGAAATTAAAAAAGTTAAAACCGATAATGTTATTGAAATGATTTCTCACGAAGTTCTTTTTTCAGCTGATATTCAATTAATGCAATCTTTAACAGAATTAATTGGAAATGTTTTAGCAGGTGACACCGCATTAATCATTGACGGAGTTGCGAAAGGACTCATAATTGGAAGCAAAGGTTGGGACAAAAGAGCAATTTCAGAACCTCAATCTGAAACCGTTGTTCGTGGACCAAGAGAGGGTTTTATTGAAAATTTAAGGACTAATACGACTTTAATCCGCCGAAAAATTAGAAGTGAAAATCTCCGTGTGGAGCAGTTATCAGTAGGGCGGAAAACTCGAACAAAAGTCGAACTATTATATTTGGACGGAGTTGCTGACCCGAGCGTGTTAAAAAAAGTGAAACAGCGAATTAAAAAAATTGAAGTCGATTCAATTTTGGAATCGGGATATATTGAGGAATACATAGAAGATCATCCTTTTTCACCGTTTGCAACAATAGGTTACACTGAAAAACCAGATGTTGCAGCAGCGAAAATTCTTGAAGGTAGAATTGCAATTGTTATTGATGGAACGCCATTTGTTCTTACAGTTCCTTATTTGTTTATTGAAAGTTTTCAAACTTCAGAAGACTATTACAATCGAGCACTGTATGCTTCAATTATGCGAATATTAAGGATATTAGGTTATTTTTTAACAATTTTCACACCAGCAGTTTACGTTTCATTGATAACTTTTCATCAAGAATTAATTCCCACAAAATTACTTTTTTCAATTGCACAAGCAAGAGAGGGCACCCCATTTCCCGCTTTTGTTGAAGCACTAATTATGATAGTTGCTTTTGAATTTTTACGTGAGTCCGGAGTTCGCTTACCTCGTCCCGTCGGGCAAGCGGTAAGTATTGTTGGTGCATTGATTATGGGAGAAGCGGCAGTTTCAGCCGGCATAATTGGAGCACCTATGGTTATTGTTATTGCTTTTACTGCAGTGGTTGGTTTTATGGTTCCTACACAAGCGGATTCGGCTTCAATCTTACGTCTTTTAATGTTATTTTTTGCAATTTTTTTAGGATTTTATGGAGTTGCTTTAGGATTTTTAGGAATTCTAATACACCTTGCAACTCTAAATTCTTTTGGTATTCCTTTTTTTGATAGTTTTAATCATTCTAATGATATGCTAGATGTAACAATTCGTGCACCGCTATGGTCAAATGTTAAAAGACCAAGTGATATAGCGCGTGGAGATGTTACTAGAGGACGTTTTTTTATTCCTCCAGAAGAACATGAAGAAAAAAAACAAAATGAAGGTGAAGATTGAAAAAATTAAAAAAATTGTATTTTTTTATATTAATAACAATGTTTGCTTTTACTTTTGCTGGATGCTGGGATAATAAAGACATTGAAGAGCTTTTTATTGTTGAAGGAGTTGGTGTTGATCTTTCAACCGAAAATGAAAACGAACTAATTGTTTCAGTTCAAATTGGTTCAACACAAAAAAAAGAATATTCTAGTTCGGGAGGAATGACAGGTACAACTCCAATTATTTCAAAAGTCATTGATTCATCACTTGCAAATGCTTTTAACAAAATTAATTTGAATAGCAGTCGCCTTTTATTTCTGCATCATAATAAAGTTTATATTTTCGGTCAATCATTGGCTGAAAAAGGATTAAGTAAACATATTGATACTTTACTGCGTAATCCACAAGCAAGACTTGAAATTCCAATCGTTATTGTTGAGGGGAAAGCAGAAGATGTTATTAAAGCACAACTATCTAAAGAAAAATTATCAAGTGAATTTTTAGCAAAATTAGCTCAAGAAATGGCAAAAATTTCATCCGAAAGTCGCTCTAGAATCATTGATGTTGCAAAAAGACTAGTTGACAAAACATATGCACCAGTTGTTCCTTTAATTAAACTTGAAAATTCTGAAGAAGAAGGAAAGCAGGAAATAAAACAAATTGGGATGGCAATTTTTAAAAATGATGTTATGGTTGGAAGTTTTTCAATAGATGATTTGTTAGGTTATTATTTTGCTTATGGAAATGTTACAAATATCTCTACAACTGTAAAGGATGAAAATGGTGAAGCGACATTTTACATAACAAAAACAAAACCCAAAAAGAAAATTTTGGTTGAAGAAGAAAATGTAAAAGTAAACTTAATGGTTGAAATTGAATTAAAAACCACTGAAATTAAAGGTTTTGTGGACATGGAGGCAAATCAATTATATCCTCATTTGGAACAACTTTTAATTGGAAGTATAAAAGAAAAAATTAATAATGTTTTTGACATAACAAAAATTCACAAGACTGATATTTTTGGATTTGGCTCATCAATTGCAAAAAAAGAACCTAAAAAATGGAAAAAAATTAGTGATAAATGGGATGAAATATATCCCGAGATTGAACTTGAAATTGAAGTTAAAGCAAAAATTTCAACAACTGGAGAAATTAGTAAATCAATTGAAATGGAGAAGAAAATAAATGACAATCGATAAAACTCAAATTTCAGGCGTTAGGTTTATGTTCACAGTGGCATTTATGCTACAATCTATTTCTGTTTTTACAACTTTTAATGTTGCCATCGTTAAAAATGATGCATGGATTACAGTTTTAATTGCAACAATATTTTTCATTCCTTTTATTTTTTTATATAACAAACTAATGCTTATGTTTAATAATAAAAATTTTGTTCAAATGCTAGAAACGGTTTTTGGAAAATTTATTGGTAAATTATTGAGCATTATGTTTTTATATTATTTATTTACAGTAACAACTCTAAATTTAAGAAGTCTAGGAAAATTTGCAAAAATAACAGTTATGATAAACACTCCGCTTTTTGCTATAATTTTGGTTACAATTTTGTTTAGTGTTTTTGCAGTGAGACATGGGCTCAAAGTTTGCACAAGATACAGTGTACTTTTTACTATTGTGGAATTTTCTATTCTTGTCGTTTCAGTTGTTTTTCTATTAGACCAAATTGACCTTCAAAATTTTCTTCCAATTTTTGAGCAACCTTTTTTAAAATATGTTCAAGGTGTTCACTTTTCAATGATGATTCCAATTGGTGAATTAGTTATTTTTTTAATGATTACTCCAAACATAAGAGTTGAAAAAAAAAGCTTGTTAAAATTTTGGCTTTGGGGATTAATTATAGGAATTTCAATTTTTTTAATTATACTTATGAGAGACATTACAGTTTTAGGCAATCTTATTCAACTTGTTTCAATTCCTAAATTAATTATTTTTAGATTGATTACAATTGGTGATGCAATTTCGAGGATTGAAATTTTATTTGTTGTTGCAATTATGATGCTTTTATTTTTCAAAATAACTTTATTTCTTTACATAACAACCATTACAGTCGCTCAAATATTTGAAATTAAACAGTTTAAAAACCTTGCTTTAATTACAGGTTTACTAATCGCTTTTTATGCAACAGTAATTTATAAATCAGATATGCAAGAGATGGAACTAACACCTTATGTAATTCCATTTTTTCACATGATTTTTGAAATAATAATTCCACTTTTATTATTTATTGTTGCGAAAATTCGGGGATTTCCAAAAAAAGAACAAGGCAATTTTCAAAATTTGGAAAATAATTTTAAAAAATCTTATGTTTTTAAAAAATCATTTTCAAGTAAATTTAAAGCAAGTAAAAAACAGCTATTAGGAAAAAATGAAAAAGCTTTTCTGTTGCAAAAGGAGGAAAAATAATGCTTTTAATTATTATTGGCTTTATTTTTGTGTTTTTAATTGATTTTTTACCTCTTGCACAACAGAAATCAAAATGGGGGATGGCAATTTTTTTAATTTTTTTTCTAGTTGCCTTAAGTTTTCCTGTTCTTGATGCATTTGGAATTGAAATGCCAAGCACACTTGTTTTATTTGAAGAATTTTTAAAATCAATCGGTATTGCTTATCCGCAAAATTAAAAGTAAAAAATTTTGGAATGCACGAAAAAAATTTTAACAATTTGAATTCAATATATTAAAAAATGTTGTTAAAAATTTTTTGAAGTG
>CAZKOT010000012.1:0-5255 GCA_964554475.1 uncultured Christensenella sp. | reverse complement strand
GTACAAGGAGAAAAAATGCCCACTTTTATTTTAGCAAGTAGGTTAAATGCTTACGATAAGGACGAAAACGGGAAAAGAATTCCTAAAAAAATTTTGGATGAAAATTCAATTTTAACTAATTTAAAAAAGTATTTGAAAAAACGAGATAATTGTTTAATTATTGCAAACAATCCAAACAATTATTTAAAAACCGATTCATTTTTAAACATATTTAAAAAATCTTTTAAAATGAGTGGAATACAATTTAAAAACTATCAAACTTTAGACAGTCGAAATGACGAAGAAGCAAAAGAATTGATTGAAAAAGCTGATTTTATATTTCTTTGTGGTGGTGCAATTTTATTTGCAAAACATTTTTATCACTACATAAAATTAGCGGAATTGTTGAAAAATTATAAAGGATTAATAATGGGCATCTCGGCGGGGGCAATGTATTTAACGAAAAAAATTTTTAATTTTCCAGAAAGTAAAATTGAATTAGAAAATCCTAAATGGTCGGGCGGTATGGGATTTGTCGATATTATTTTTATTCCTCATTTTGACGGAAAAAAAGTTGAAATGCAAAATGAATTAGAAGTCGATGCTATTAATAAATACATTTTGCCGCAAAGTTATAAATCAAAAATGTTAGGGTTTCCAAATGGTTCCTATATCGTTTTAAAAGATGGAAAAATGGAATATTTTGGTGATGTTTACGAAATTAAAAACGGAAAAGTAACACTTTTCAATAAGAAAATTTGAACTATTATTATAAACGTTTTCTTTTATACTAGCATTAAAACTATTATTTTACAGTGTTTTAAACCTATTTAGACAAAACGACAGATAAAAAATTTAATTGAAGTAAAAAACAAATTGTTTTGAAAAACACCATTTTATTCGAAATTAATTATTTAAAAATGCTTGTATTCTAAAAAACAATGTGTTAACATATAGATAATAATCTATGTGTAGGGGTAAAAATATGAATTGTAAAGATGGTGCATACTTATTTAAAGTTTTAAGTGATGAAACAAGATTAAAAATAATTGAAATGTTGAAAAGTGGAACAATGTGTGCTTGTAAACTGCTTGAACAATTTGAAATTACACAACCAACTCTTTCTTATCACATGAAAATGCTTGTTGAAAGTGAACTTGTTTTTTGTGAAAAAGACGGCATTTGGAATAATTACACTCTTAATGAGAAAAAAATAAATGAGTTAGTAAATTTCGTTGCCAAGGATAAAAAATGTTGCGAAAAGAAAGATTGTGGATGTCATTAGCCTTTTTTTTTTAACAATCATATTGATACTCATCTATAAAATAAAAGGAATTAAAAATGAAAACAATAATTATTGATTTTTTATATCTTGATTTAAATACATGTGAAAGATGTGTTTCTACTGATGATGTATTAAATTCAGCACTTGAAAAATTATCACCAATATTTAATTTATTAAATATTGAAGTAAAAGTTAACAAAGTAAAAATAACAAATGAAAAACTTGCAAGACAATATCATTTCATAAGTTCGCCCACAATCAGAGTAAATGGCATTGATATATGTGATGAATTAAAAGAAAGTGATTGCAAAAATTGCGGAGAAATTTGTGGTGAAAGTACCGATTGTCGTGTGTTTGTTTTTAATGATAAGGAATATGAACAACCACCCGCTTCAATGATTATTGATGGAATTTTACGTATTATTTACGGAAATAAACCAGATAATGAATATGAATATTCTTTACCTGAAAATTTAAACAAATTTTTTAAAAAGAAGGAATTTAATATGAAAAAAATGAAAATTTATGAACCGGCAATGTGCTGTTCAACAGGACTGTGTGGAGCCAGTATTGACCCTGAACTATTGAGAATTTCAACAGTAATAAACAATTTGGGAAAGAAAGGGATAAAAATTGAAAGATATAATTTATCAAGCGCACCACAAGAATTTATGAAAAATTCTAAAATAGGGGAATTATTGAACAAAGAAGGTATAAATTGCTTGCCATTAACTATGCTTGACAATGAAATTGTTTTAACAAATAGATATCCAACTAATGAAGAAATAGCAAAATTTCTTGAAATTCCCGCAGATTTTGATGGAAAGCCTAAAAAATCAAATTGTTGCCATGACGGAGGATGTTGCTAGTGAAAAAATACATTCCAGATAGAATGAATTTTACAAAGTATCTTTTTTTTACTGGTAAAGGTGGAGTTGGCAAAACATCAATAGCTTGTGCCACTGCGGTAAATTTTGCTGATAGTGGTAAAAAAGTTTTACTTATTAGCACAGATCCTGCAAGTAATTTGCAAGATGTTTTCAAAACTGAATTAACCAACAAAGGTACTGCAATAAAAGGTTTAGAAAATTTAGTTGTCGCAAACTTAGACCCCGTGAAATCAGCGGAAGAATATCGTGAAAGTGTTATTGCTCCATATAGAGATAAAATGCCAGACGTGGTTATTAAAAATATGGAAGAACAATTATCAGGTTCTTGCACAATTGAAATTGCAGCTTTTAACGAATTTTCAAATTTTATTACAAACAAAGATCTTGAAAAAAAATTTGATTATATAATTTTTGATACAGCTCCAACTGGTCATACATTAAGATTTTTGCAGCTTCCATCAGCATGGAGTAATTTTATAAGTGAAAGCACACATGGGGCTTCTTGTCTTGGTCAGCTTTCGGGACTAGAAAGTAGAAAAGAAATTTATAAAAAAGCAATGAATACACTTTCAGATAAAAACGAAACCACTTTGGTGCTAGTTACAAGACCGGATAGAACACCATTATTAGAAGCAGAAAGAGCAAGTGATGAATTGAAAGCATTAGGAATTGATAATCAAATGCTTGTTGTTAATGGAATTTTGGAAGAAATTGATGATGAAATTTCTAAGCAAATTAAGGAAAAACAAGAATTTGATGTTGTAAATATGCCAGATAATTTAAAAACATTGTCAACCTATTTTTTACCTTTAAGAGCTTATAATATTTTGGGCATTGAAAACATATTAAATTTAAAATCAATTAAAACATTGAAAGATGTCATTGAAGATTTATATAAAACAAACAAAAAGGTTATTTTCACAATGGGAAAAGGCGGAGTGGGGAAAACCACAATTGCAACTGCCATAGCTCTTGGATTATTGCATAAGGGTAAAAAAGTTCATCTTGCTACCACTGATCCAGCGAGTCATTTGAAATTTATTGTAGACCAGAGTTTACATATTTCTTTTAGTAGTATTGATGAAAAAGAAGAACTTGAAAAATATCAAGAAGAAGTTATAAAGCAATCAAAAGATAATGGAATGAGTAGCGAAGACCTTTCATATATAGAAGAAGATTTGCGTTCACCTTGCACCCAAGAGATTGCTGTGTTTAGGGCTTTTGCAGAAATAGTAGAAAAATCAAAAGCTGAAGTCGTCGTTATTGATACAGCACCAACAGGACATACTCTTTTGCTATTAGATTCAACTCAAAGTTATCATAAAGAAGTTTTAAGAACAAAAGGCACAATGCCAAAGTCTGTGAGAAACTTGCTTCCAAGACTTATGAATTCAAATGAAACGGAAGTAATTATTATAACTTTGCCGGAAGCAACACCCGTTTATGAAGCGATGAGATTACAAGAGGACTTGTCAAGAGCAGGAATACTTGCAAAGTGGTGGGTTATTAATGCTTCGATGATTATGGCAAAAACAACAAACAAGATTTTAAAATCAAAATCACAAGAAGAAATTGAATGGATAAATAAAGTAAATGAAATTTCCAATGGAAATTTTGCAATTATAGAATGGACCTCAAAAGAGATAAAAGGCAAATCTCTTGAAAATTTAATTATTTAATGCAAAAAATGCTTGTGTTAACGAGAATAGTATAAAGTAGCACTTGTAAATTGCGGATTTTCATTTGTTGAATTAAAAATTTCTAATTTAATTCGATTTTCACTTAACATTTGAACCAACATAATAAAATCAAAATTTCCAGTTGGTAATCCAATAGGGGCATTATTTGCGTTGTATAGATAATAAGTAATAACTCCTGATTGCGTACTAGCATTTTCCGGTTTTATAGGATTGTCTTCATTTTTAAGAGCAAAAGTATGATAATATTTTCCACTAGCAATTCTAATCTGGTCGGGAAAAAAATTGTCGTATGAAAATGACAATGTGGCATCCCAGTCATAACTTCCGTCTGAGTTAATATTGCCCTCTTCAATCCAATTTCCACTTAGTGTTCCTGATATATCAAATGCAAATTCGCCGTCAGTTACTTCTTCATCATAAATATAATCAGGATATTGTACTGAATCTGGAGTTGCTGGTTTTACTAGTGCATATAATTGGGAACGTAAAGGTTCACAATAATGTAATAAAGGTTTGTCTCCATATTTTGTTGTGAGAGGCATTTTTTCGCTAATAAAGCCATTGTCTATATTTTTATTAAGTAATCCCAAATCGACACAAGAAGTGTTGCCATTTGTTCCTATTTGAGAACCTGCTTCAATTACATCTCCAACTTGCAAGCCTTCATTAATAAAAATATGACCTAAATAATAAGTAATAGAATTTGTAACTGCAATTCTTATTGCTCTGTCGCCATAATCTCCCGGCTCTTCAATAAATAAAATTTTTCCACCAGCAGGTGCATAAACAGTAGGTTCAAAGCTGTTTACTAAAAAATACATATGGTCGGTCGGGTAAGCATGACCAGGAGGGTTTAAATTACCTAAAGGAATAATTCTATTTATATCTTCAAAATTAAGTACAGAATGAGTAAATTCAACTGTGCCAGATGGCAAATTTGAATCAAAGTATTGTAATAAAATGTTATCTTCAGGTATTATGATTTCATGATTAACACTGCAACCACAACCTGAAATTAAGAATATACTTGATATGATAAAAAAAATTCCTAAAGTTAATCCAATTATTTTTTTCAAAATTTATTCTCCTTTGTAGTATTAAAATTTTTTAAATGATTTTATGTTTTAAGTTTACCACATTTTAATTTAATTAATAATAAATTTTACTTTAAAAGTTTATATATAATTTTTTTTTTGGTATAATATACACGGAGATATTAATGAACAAAAAAATTATTTTATTTTTATTAAGTTTGGCATTCATTATGCCTTGTATTTTTTTATTGAGTGCTTGTGGTGAACAAGAAACAAAAGGTACTCAAACTTCCAGTCTTGTTATTGAAAATGTTTATCAAAACTCATATGGTTCTGTTTTTATAGAATTTGAAAATGCTAACCAATA
>CAZKOT010000011.1:30413-34079 GCA_964554475.1 uncultured Christensenella sp. | reverse complement strand
TGCCTGTTTTGCCGTAGATATAGGTCACTTCAATTTTTCGCTTTTCATTTTTAAATTTGTGTTGCATAAACAGTCTTTATTTTTTGAATAAAAGTGCTGATATTGTGCTGACTTACCACGATACTTTTGATTAAATTCGTATTCATCCATACCTGCCTCAATATCTGCCACCATGCTATCGAAAACTGTTTCTTGCAAACCTATATTTACAAACTCGCCAACCTCATAATAACTTTCGCTTATTCGAGTTGCAAACTCGGTTTCGCCATTTGCGGAATTAACTTCTTTTTTCTCCTTCATGCAATACTCTCGTGCTTCCGATTTTTTGCCTCTGCGTTTTTCTATAAGTGCTCTTGGAAAATATTGTTTAATAGTATCAAAGCGTTTGCTGACTGAAAATTCTAAATAAATTTGAAAATGTGGAGTTTGAGTTTTTTCGCCAATTTCTTTTTGAAAGATAGCATATTTTAAATGGCTTTCAACTTTCAATTTTTCCAAATATTCTAAAAACTCAGCATCCGTTTCATTTGGGTTATTAATTGTTAAGCAATAATCTCTAAATTGATTAGCCATTTTTTATCCTCCTTTTTTGTAAATTTGGTTAACTGTTAACATTTAGCCTTCGGATAATACTAGCCGAAGGCTCGAATAAATCAAACACAACAGCAGTCCGCAGAAGTGCGGGCATACGCCCTTGCACTTTCTGCGGACTTGCCAAAACTTTTAATATTTTCGTCAAGTGGGCTGGTTATTTTCAAAACTTTGTTTTGTTTCTAATTTGCATTGCTTTTTATATTCCTTGTCAACTTCACGAAATTTGCGTTTCAAATTCTTGAAAATATATTTATATATTTTCCTGTTGTATTTCTCAGGAACAAAATCGCTTGTATCAAGTGTTTTTCGAAAGGTTTCGTAATAGCGAGTTAAGCACTCGTCAATTAAATCATTTTCAAAAATTCCATTTAATCTTTGCGATATAGCCAATTTTATTACCGACATAAATAAAGGCGACCCAAACGACAAAGAATATCAAAAAAGTGTAATTGATAATCTAGTGATAAAAGTGATATGCTCAGATGACAATACAATCACAACTCTTAACTTGCGAGGTGGAAACTTTGCTGAGGGCGATACTGTTTCACTTGATGAATTAAAAAAAATTGCAAACAAGGCAAAAGGCGTTCAAAAGCAACAACCTCTAGCCTGCCAAAATGAATAATAAATTAAAATTGGAAGGCAAAGTAAAATCAGGATTAAATGAATCATCTTTATGGCTTTCCAAGTTTGAAAAACTTTATACAAAAAAAACAGGATTAAAATTGTATCCTGGTTCTTTAAATGTTGAACTAAAAAAAGATTTCTTTTTTTCAAAAGATTGCATTAGAATTGAACTTGAGGAATTCGGAGGCAAAGGGTCAGTTATATTATTGCAGGAATGTAAAATATTTGGGCGAAAAGCATTTATCCTTCGAACAGTCCCCTACAGTAATAATAAAATGCTTGAAATTGTAACCGATGTCAAACTAAGAGATTTACACAATTTAAAAGACAACGATAAAGTGGAAATTGAAATCGATTGCAAAAATTACACTCAAATTAAATAAAATTTAGGGTGTAATTTAGTGGCAGAACAGTAGTTTCCAAAACTACTTGTGAGAGTTCGATTCTTTCCACCTATGTCAAAATGAATAATAGCAAAAAATAATTTCCTAAAAAATCTTTATCCTCAAAATTTAACTAACAAAGACTTTTCTGACAATGATTAATTTTAAACGTCGGGATTTGAACATATTTCATATTATTTAAATTATACAAGTCTGTTGTTATTAATTCAAGTTTTTTGAAATTAAGACTTTATTATTCTTATATAATTTTTCCATTTTTAATCTTAAATTCTGTACATTTTATTTCATTAAATTCAAATTCTGTGCAAGTTAAAATCGTTTGTTGATTTTTAACCAAACTTAAAAGTTTTTGTTTTCTTGTTAAATCAAGTTCACTTAAAACATCATCCAAAAGCAGTATGGGCAATTCCCCCGTTTGTTGTTTCATTATTTCCAGTTCGGCGAGTTTTAAAGAAAGTGCCACTGTTCTTTGTTGCCCTTGTGAACCAAACGAACGAACATCAATTCCATTAATTTTAATTTTTAAATCATCACGATGAGGTCCAACACTTGTAAAGCCTAATTTCCAATCTTTTTCAAAATTATCTTCAAGTTTTTTTAAAATTAGTTTTTCAAGTTCTTCCCTATTTTTTGAAATTATTCCAACATATTCAATTTCTAATAATTCAGTTCCATCTGTCAGATAATTGTGAGCTTTTTCGGCAAGCGGAGACAAATGATTTAAAAATTCAATTCTGTAAAGAATTATTTTACTTGCAGTGCTTGCAAGTTGTCGATTCCAAATATCAATTGTCGAAATTGCACTTTCCTTTATTTTTGAATCTTTTAAAAGTCTATTACGACTTGCTAAAATTTTTTCATATTTGGTTAGTAAAAAAAAATAGTTTTTGTTTGTTTGAGAAATTGCAATATCTAAAAAACGTCTTCGGTCTTCGGGTGCTTCTTTAATTAATTTAAGTTCGTCAGGAGAAAAAAATACAGCATTTAATTCGCCCATTAATTCACCAATCCTTTTTATGGGAATACGATTAATTTTAATTGTTTTTTTTTCATTTTTTGAAAAGTAAATATCCAATCTTGTTTTTGAAAATTGTTTTTCTAATTCAAGTGATATTTTTGCAAAAAAATTATCAAAACAAATTAAATCCTTATCTTTGTTTGTTCTCAAACTTTTGCCGATTGCAAAATAAAAAATTGCTTCTAAAGCATTTGTCTTACCTTGAGCATTTTTTCCAATTAAAACATTTAATCCGTCATTAAAAGTGAAAGTTTGCTCTTTGTAATTTCGGTAATTAAGAAGTGTTAGTGTTTTGATTTTCACTCTTGAATTTTAACACAAAAAATAAAGCCAAACAAATTATTATTCGCTTTATATTTTTTTAAATTAATAAATCATGATTAACAGGTGAAATTTAGCGAGCAAATCTAAAATTAATAGTCAACTTTATTTTTTATAATAAACATATATTTGTTATAGCTTTCCACAATGTGCCCTATCCCAAAAATAACAGCAAAAGTTCCCAAAATAGGATTTAATGTAAATGCAGCAGTAAGAATGAAAAGTGAAACTGGTAAAATTGACATTGGAATTGGAAACAAAACTTTATCAAAAAGATTTTTAAATTTCATTCCATTGAGATAGTAGCGAAGCCATAATGTGTAATACAATGCTAAAATTAAAATAATTAAAACCTGCCAAATAATAAATAAAACATCGTTTTTGAATTCGATTTTAAAAATCCAAATTTCAATCATCATAAACAAAATACAACCAATTCGTCCAATTAGTTCAAGATAAAAAAACACTTTGCTCTTTGTTATATTTGGTCGTGTTTGAGGTTTGTAATAATTAAAAGCAATACTTGGCAAAATCAATACTAAAACAACTAAAAAACCTTTAAGTGAAAAACTCAACATATTGCCTCCTAATGATTTTTTTTATTATTATAGCAAATATTTTTAAAAAAAACTACAAAAAAATGATATGTCATAAAAAAGCCTCAATAATTCAAATAATGAATATAACAAAAAATAACAAAAA
>CAZKOT010000011.1:0-30313 GCA_964554475.1 uncultured Christensenella sp. | reverse complement strand
TTCTTTAAGCATTTCTTCCAAATCCCCATCCAAAAAGCCTTCATAATTAAAAACAGAATAGTTAATACGGTGGTCTGTAATTCTGCCCTGCGGTTCGTTATAGGTTCGAATCCGCTCGCTTCTGTCCCCTGTTCCCACTTGTGATTTTCTGTTTGCTCTATATTC
Source organism: uncultured Christensenella sp. (assembly GCA_964554475.1). GTDB lineage: Bacteria > Bacillota > Clostridia > Christensenellales > UBA1242 > CAJKWP01. The sequence continues at coordinate 30,148 of CAZKOT010000011.1, read as the reverse complement.
TTTTTCTTTTGCTTCTTTGTAAAAATTGTAAAGCTTTGACTTTAATATGCTCATTGCTCTTTCACGATTTTTAAGTTGTGAACGCTCGTCCTGACAAGCAACAACAATTCCGGTTGGAAAATGGGTGATGCGGATTGCACTGTCTGTTTTGTTGACATGTTGTCCGCCGGCGCCACTACTTCGATAAGTGTCAATTCTTAAATCCTTGTCCAAAATTTCAAAATCAACTTCCTCAACTTCGGGTAAAACAGCAACAGTGCAAGTTGAGGTGTGAATACGTCCTTGTGCTTCAGTTTCGGGCACTCTTTGAACTCTATGAACTCCACTTTCAAATTTTAAATGACTGTAAGCACCTTTTCCTTTAATTAAAAAATCAACTTCTTTAATTCCACAAAGTTCGGTTTCGTTACAATAAGAAATTTCATACTTCCAGCCCTTTCGTTCAGCATAGCGAACATACATATTAAGTAGGGAAGATGCAAATAGTGCAGCTTCATCACCACCCGCCGCCGCCCGTATTTCCATTATAACATTGCTTTCATCATTCTCGTCTTTGGGCAAAAGTAAAATTTTTATTTCCTCTTCCAACTGCCCTTTTTTTGCAAGACAACTTTCAATCTCTTCTTGAAATAGTTTAATCATTTCAGGGTCTTTTTCGGTTTTTATTTCGTCTTGTGCTTTTTTAAGTTCGTTCATTACAATAAAAAGTTTATCATAAGATTTTGCAATTTTTTCTATTGCATTACGTTCTTTAATTAGTTTTCGCCAAGTAATATTATCCGCAATAACTTGCGGGTCTGAAATCTTTTCTTCAAGTTCATCAAACCTTTTTTTAATTTTTTCAATTTTTTCTAACATATCACTTCCGCTCTTTCAAAAAATTTAATTTTGAATTTGAACTAAATTTTATATCCTAAATTATTATTTTTTACTATCACAATCCTATCATTTCCACCATAATCTTTGATAACTTCAATATTATTAAAATCATTTTTAAAAAGTTTTTTTACTTCATTTGATTGTGTTTTTCCAATTTCTAAAAACAAAATGCCATGTTCTGCAAGAAAGTTTTTCACCTCTTTTGCAATTATTCTATAAAATTCTAACCCGTCTTCTCCTCCATCAAGTGAAAGATGAGGATCATATTTTTTTACTTCAACATCAAGATTTTCAATTTCTAATGTTTTTATGTAAGGAGGATTCGAGACAATAATATCATATTTTAAGTCATTTTTCAAATCATCAAACATAGCAGATTTGATAAAAGTAATTTTAACATTGTTAATTTTTGCATTTTTTTTCGCCAATCTCAATGCTTTTTCACTAATATCACTTGCAAAAATTTTTGAATTTTCTATCTGTTTTTTTATTGCAATTGCAATTGCTCCGCTACCTGTGCATAAATCAAGCATTGTCAAAGTTGCAGAGCACGGAAAAACTTGAGTTTCTGTTTTTCTTTTTAACAATTCTTTAGCAACCATAATTACTTTTTCAGTCATAAGTTCGGTTTCGGGACGTGGCGACATAACATTTTTTGAAATTTTTATCTTACAACCCAAAAAGTCAACTTCTCCTAAAATTCTGTTTAAAGGTTCGCCACGCTTTCGCCTTTTTAATGCTTTATAAACTTGTTTTTCTTCATTGCTTGAAATTGTTTTAATTTTTCGAAGCTCAAACTTCTTTTTTTTTAAAATTGAAGAAATCAGCCATTCACTTTCCGTTTTATCAAGAATACCCACAGATTTTAATTCTTCATTTACTCTATTTAAAACATCAAAAAAATCAACCGGTTTGTCGGAATTTTTTTTTATTTCTTTTTGATTAATTGTATTTAAACTTTTCATGGTTTTCTTTTAAGTGTCATTAAAAAAAGTTTGATATATCAAACTTTTTTTGCCTGTCTCTTTTGAAATCGTTCAACTCGACCACTTGTATCCACAATTTTTTGTTTACCTGAATAAAACGGATGGCATTTGTTACATATGTCAATTTTAATTAAATCACCGTTAATTGCCGAGCCTGTTTTGAATTTATTTCCGCAAGCACAAATAACTTCTACTTCATGATAATTTGGATGTATTCCTTCTTTCATTTTTCCACCTCAGTTTCAATATAATAGCATAGACAATTTTTGATGTCAAGCATAAAAATAAAGCTAAAAATGTCAAAAACAATAAAAAGACTGTGTAAAATTACTACTATTTTTAAACAAAATTTTTTTTTGGCAAACTTAAGAAAAAAAGGCCAGTATTGACATTATTTTTAAAAGGGGTATACTATGGTAGTAAAAGGAGGGAATTTTATGCGAAAACCAAAAAACAAAATTGTTAAGGTAATGTATTTTGATGCTTTAAATGAGATAATCTCTTCAATGGATTCTCCTAATGATAAAAATATTCCAACCCCAATACTTACACAAAGACGGGAAGAAAAAACTAAACTTTTTGATTTTGCTGAAATAGCTAAAAAGTTAAAAATGGAAAAAAATGAAGTAAGAGCACTTTGTTTCCCTGATAAAAAAGTTCTTACACAAACTGATAAAGTTAATGCCGCTCTTGCATTATTTAGCATTGTAAGTAGGGTTATGCCTCAATTAACAAAAGAAGCTGAAAAAGAACTTGAAAGTGTGTCAAAGCCAAACAAATGGCTAAACAATGAAAGTTTTAATGAAATTACAACTATAACATTTTAAATAAAAAAAACACAAATAGATTAATTTGTGTTTTTTTTATTTCAAAAATATTGTAAATAGAAACATAAAGTGAGTATTTTTACTATTAAATTTTTTTTATTGTAGAAAATTACACAGTAAAATTTTTCTTCCGTTTTTAATTTAAGTATGCTATCATATTTACATAATTTGAAAAATTTTTTGAGGGTATAATGAATTTAATGCTTCGTAAAACAAAGCACTTGGCAAAAAAAATAGGTATTGGAGCGACAATAATAATACCAATATTAATTTTGTTTAGCATTTGGTTTGCCGAAATCAAAATGGATAGTTCTCTAAGCATTTTTTTAATTGTTTTAATTTGTTGCGCAGTTTGCCTGGTTTACATTTTGGTTTATAACAAACTGGAAGAAAAAGCAGTTAAACGCCGTGAAGAAATTAATGATCCGTTTAGTAAATAAAAAACTAAAGAAAATAATGGACTGATTTTGCCACATTTCACAATTGAAATACTTCGGGAGGAATATGGAAAAAAGGAAAACAACAGCAAAAATTATGCCCCACAATATTGAGGCTGAACAAGCAATTTTAGGCTCTATTTTAATTGATGAAAATGTTCCTGTTCAAGTTATGTCAATTCTTAAAAAAGATGATTTTTACATTGACGCTCATTGTGCAATTTTTGAAGCTATGAACAAAATTTATAACAGTAATCACCCTGTTGATTTTGTTACCCTTTCAGATGAACTTGAAAAAGAGGGCAATTTAAATTCTGTTGGAGGAATTGAATACATAACAACACTGACAAATGTTGTTCCATCTGCAGCAAACTATAATCACTATTTGGAAATAGTAAAGCGTGACAGTGTTCTTCGCAAACTAATTTTTTCAGGCCAAAAAATAATTGAAAACGCCTATGAAAGTGATAATAAAGTTGAAAGTTTAGGTTTTGCAGAAAAACAAATTTTCGACATTGCACAAAACGAGGATCGTTCAAGTTTAGAACATATTGAAGGTGCATTAAAAGAAGTAATTTCAAAATTTGACAAAATAGCAAAAGATAGCACTGTTTTACGTGGACTTTCAACAGGCTTTAAAGATTTAGACCTTATTACAAACGGATTACAAAATAGTGATTTAATAATTTTGGCAGCAAGACCTGGATTTGGAAAAACCTCACTTGCAATGAATATTGTAACAAACGCGGCAATCGGTTCGCGAAAACGTTGTGCAATTTTTTCTCTTGAAATGCCCAAAATGCAAATTGCTCAAAGAGCGATGTGCTCAATTGCTCATGTTAGTATGGAAAAAGCACTAAAAGGAAAACTTTCAATTGATGAATGGAATGCAATTTGGGCAGCAAACAAAAAATTAAATGATGCAGAAATTTTTATTGACGATTCAAGCATGAACACACCAATTGACATTCTTTCAAAATGTCGCAGATTAAAAAGAGAAAAAAATGGACTTGACTTGGTTATGATTGACTACCTACAACTAATGTCGGCGGGAGGAAAAGCAAAAGATAACCGTCAACAAGAAATTAGTGAAATAACAAGATATTTAAAAATTGCCGCTCGTGAACTAGATGTTCCTATTATTCTTCTATCCCAACTCTCACGTGCATCAGATCTTAGAAAAGGAGACCACCGTCCCATTCTTTCCGATCTTCGTGAATCGGGTTCAATTGAACAAGATGCTGATATTGTCATGTTTATTTACAGGGCAGATGTGTATAACGATGTTCCAACTGATGATGAACCAGGAATTTGTGAACTTAATCTTGCAAAACATAGAAATGGTCAAATTGGAACTATTAAACTAAAATGGATTGGAGAGCACACAACTTTTACAGATATTGATTATAAAAACACAAAAAAGTTTGAACAAAGAACAAGCGAACCCGCAGTACTTGAAGAATATGAAGAAAATTAAAAATTGAGAAGTTAAATGGAGTAAATTTTTTGATATAAATGTGAATTTATTAAACAAAAAAGAAAGCAACAATTGCAATAATAAAAAGATAAATTGAAAACCAAAATAACTGAATTTTTTTAACGACAAGCATCATTAGTTTAACTGAACCAAGTCCAACTAAAAAAGCAACAATAAAAGCAATAAATGTTTGGAGGGGGAAAATTTGTCCACCTCCATTTTTAATTAATTTAAAAATTTCATAAAACATTGAGGCTAAAATAATTGGAATACTCATTAAAAAAGAAAATCTGGCACTTTCATTCTTTTCAACTCCTGAAATAATCCCTGTGCAAATTGTCGCTCCACTGCGTGAAATTCCCGGAATTACCGCAATACCTTGCATTGCTCCCATTAGAACAACTTGAGTTTTTGAAATTTTTTTTTGCTTGTAACAATGTTGGCATTCGTTTTTTATGCTAAAAAAGTGAGTTATTAAAAGTAAAATCGCAGTAAAAATAAAACTAAAAGGTAACAGACTTCCATTAAAAGTGCTTTCAATAAATCCTTGAAATAATAAAACAATAATTACCGTAGGAATCGTTGCTAAAATTAACAGTCCGACTTCTCTTGAAAACGGATGTTTAATTAAAAACCAAATATCTTTTCTAAAATAAACTATTACAGAAAGAAGAGTTGCAAAATGAACAATCACACTAAAAAATATAAAGTCCCCATTAATACCAAAAAAATTTGAAAGCAAAACCAAATGTCCACTTGAAGAAAGGGGAAGAAATTCTGTGACGCCTTGAATAATACCCAAAATTATTGCTTCTAAAATTGTCAAACTTAAACCTCTAATATATTTTAAGCAAACAAAAGATTTTTTAGAAGTTTATTTTTTGTAAAAATTTTTGTTTAGCTTTCGAATAATTTAATTTATTTCAAACAATCATACTTGTAACAACAAAAACAACTAATGCAATCGGCATAAAAGAAAAGATTTATTTTAAAATCTAAATATATTTATTCTAATTTGTCTTTTTTAAAAAAGTTTTTTTTAATTATGAAAATTACATAGAATTCGAGATAAAATCTATAATATTGACTTTAAAAAATGAATATTATAAAATAAGGCATAGTAAGGAGTTCATGATGTGGAATATTAATATATTACAAAAAAGAATTGCATACTTAGAAGCAAAAAATAAAAAATTGGAAGAAATGATAAAACAAATTGAACAAACGTTTGAGATGAAACTTAAACAAATTGAGCAAACAGCTCTAATACTTGAGACCAAAATTAAACATATTGACCAAATTGCAAAAACTGCTTTGGGCAAAATTTCCAATCATGCACCTAATTTTATTGACACTAATAATCCGACAATTACATTTTAAAAAGTGTGCAATGACAAAAAAACTTCTTAAAAATGGAAGTTTTTTTGTTTCTTTTCTTTTCGAGCTTCTTTTAGTTTAGAAATTTCATTTTGAAAATATAGTATAAGTTGTTATATTAATTATTAAGAAATGTTAAACATTTTTCAAAATAATAATTGCAAAATGTAAACTTAAGAAAAATATGATAAAGGAGTTTAAAAGTGCTAGAAGAACTTCGTAAAAAAATTGATGAAATAGATGATGATTTAATAAAACTTTTTGAAAAACGTATGAAAATTGTGAGCGAAATAGGACTACTTAAGAAAAAAACAAACTCAGTAATTAATTTTTCAAAAAGAGAAGATGAAATCATTTCAAGAGTAACAAATAATTTACCTGATGATTTAAAAAATTATGCAAAAAATTTTTTTGAATGCATTTTTAATTTAAGTAAATCAAAACAATCTAAATTTTTTACTTCAAAACTTCAAGAAAAGATTAAAAACGCAATAGAGAAATTTAAAAAATCCAAATTTCCAAAAAGTGGAACTGTTGCTTGTCAAGGTGTTGAGGGTGCGTTTTCATCAATATGCGCAAAAAAAATATTTGCAAATCCTAATATAAAATTTGTTAAATATTTTGAGGATGTCTTTCTTGCAATTGAAAAAAAAGAATGTAATTATGGAATATTGCCAATTGAAAATAACACGGCAGGAAGTATTAATGAAATTTATGATTTGCTGAGAAAGTATCAGTTTTACATTATTAAAAGTTATAATCTGTCTGTAGAGCACCATTTACTTGCAAAAAAAGAAACAAAATTAAATGAAATTAAAGAAATTTTTTCGCACCCACAGGCTTTTTCACAGTGTAAAGATTTTCTTAATTCTTTAAAAGTAAAAACAACATCTTGCGACAATACAGCAGTTGCTGCACAAATTGTCGCAAACAGTCAACTTCCTCAAGGAGCAATTGCTTCTTTAGAATGTGCTAATATTTATGGTTTGGAAGTTTTAAAGCGAAACATCCAAACAAACAAAAATAATTTCACAAGATTCATTTGTGTTTCAAAAAATTTGGAAATCTATCCAAATTCAAACAAGATTAGTATAATGGCAACTCTGCCACATAAGCCAGGAAGTCTTAATCAACTTCTATCAAAATTTTCTCTGCTTGGTTTGAATCTAACAAAACTTGAATCCAGACCCCTTGGGCACACAGAATTTGAATATATGTTCTATTTTGATTTTGAAGGTAATATAACAAAAAACGAAGTTCAAAATTTAATTGCAGAAATGGAAAATATTTTGCCACAATTTCATTTCTTAGGAAGCTACATGCATAATGAAAAATAATTCATAGATTATGATTAAAGAATAATTTTTGAATAAAAATAATAAGGTGATTATGGATAAAACAGTTGTTGCGTTTATATATGATTTTGACGATACTTTGTCAAAAGGTTTTGTGCAAGATGAGATTTTTATTCCTATTTTAGGTTGTGACACAAAAACTTTTTGGCGAGAAAAAGACAAATTGGCAAAAGACAATAAAATGGACAATATTCTTGCCCTACTTTACACGGTTTTAAAAATTTCAAAAGAAAGAAATTTAAAACTGACCAAAAACGTTTTTTTTGAACTAGGTAAATCAGTAAATTTTTTTAATGGTGTTTTAACATGGTTTGATAGGATTAACAAATTTGGAAAGGATCTAAATTTAAAAATTGAGCATTACATCATATCTGGAGGAATGAAGGAAGTTATAGAAGGAACAGCAATTGCAAAAAAAATAAAAAAAATTTTTGCTTCAAGTTATTTGTATAATGAACAAGGTGAAGCAGTTTGGCCAAGTCAAGCCGTAAATTATACAAACAAAACTCAATATCTTTATCGCATTAGAAAAAATCAATTAGAAGAATTACATGATGATGATGCTCTTAATGCACGTATACCTGAAGAGGAAAAACTTCCTTTTAAAAAAATGTTATATTTTGGTGACGGATCCACCGATGTGCCCTGCATGACCATTATAAAAAGGGGCGGTGGACAATCTTTCGGCGTTTTTGACCCAAGTGAAGCACGAAAAATTGAAAAGGGTAATAACCTTTTTCGTGACCACCGAGTGAATCATGTTGTTCCTGCTGATTACAGTGAGGGAAGCAAACTTGATGAACTTGTTAAAAAATCACTTATTAATCTTTCAAATGAAATAAGTAAAGAATAATTGTACATTCGGGTGGGCACACCTTTCAAGAGGAAATTAATGAAGGATTTCCAAACGTCAAAAGACAGTCATTACGAAGTAAACTCCTACCTTTTTCGTCTCTTCCTTATTTAAAATTTTTTGCAGGAAAGACAATTTGCAGGAATTACGAAGTAATTCCGTCATAGAGCGAGGGTATCATTGCTCTTTGTCGATAGCCTGAAATTAATTTTTGTGTAAATTGATTTTTTGACTATTTTAATAATTTTTTGCATTAACTTGCAAAAATTTTGTTTTTTTTGTAGAATTAAGAGGAAAATATTTATAGGAGTAAAAAATGAATTTTATTCTTTCAACCGATTCTTGTTGTGATGAGCTTCGCGGCGAATTAGAAAAATACGGGATCAAAGTTCTTCCATTATCTTATTATTGCGAAGAAAAAATAAATTGCGGGCAATTTTCAACTGAAGAAGAATATTTAAAATTTTTCAAAGAAATATCAAATGGAAAAATTTTTAAAACCTCAAGTCTTAACACAGTCGAAGTGGAAGAATATTTCAAAAATCTTTTAGCCGAAGGAAAAGACATTATTCATATTTCGCTTTCTTCGGGTTTGAGTGCTTCGGAAAAGATTACCGAGGACGTTGCAAACAAATTAAATGAAACAAATGAAAATCAAATTTACGTTATTGACAGTCTTTCAGCAACTCAGGGACAAAATTTGATTTTAAAAATTGCATTAAATTTAAGGCAAAAGCAAATTTCTGCAGAAAGGGCGGCAGAACTTTTACGGCATTACGTAGGGCATTTGGATGTTAGTTTTTTTGTCTCTGATTTTGACGTTTTAAAGCGTGGTGGAAGAGTTCATGGTCCACAGGCCTTTATTGGCAAACTTGCAGGAATTCGCCCCATTTTAGAATTTGACCAACATGGAAAACTTAAAGTTTTTCAAAAGGTAATCGGTAACAAAAAAGCAATTTTGACTCTTTTTGAGCGAACAAAAAATTTTGATGCTATTTCAGGTTTTCCATTTTACATTGCTCACACGGGCAATTACAGTGAAGTCACAGAACTTGAAAATCTTTTAAAAAAGAATTTTCCAAACAGTGAAATCTACAAACGTTTTATCGGTCCCGTGATTGGCTCACATACGGGTTGTGGTGCATTAGGACTTGCATTTATTGGTGTAAAAGAACACTTTGAAAATAAATAAAGGAGAAATTATGGAAATAGAAAGAAAATTTTTAGTTAATGAGAAAATTATTCCCGAAATAATAAAAGGTGCAAAACTTGAAGAAATTGAACAAGCTTATATTCAAGTTGGGGAAACTGAAAAAAGAATCAGAAAAAATAATCAAGATTATTTTTTTACAGTTAAAAAAGGTGATGGACTTTCGAGAGAAGAGAAAACCACTACCATGGCACAAAACGAATATGATTATTTTATGAATAAATTAGTTATAGGTAATGTAATTTTAAAAAATAGATATAAAATAAATCTAAAAAACGAACTTATTGCCGAATTAGACATATTCGAGGGTGATTTAAAAGGATTGTTAATCGTTGAAGTTGAATTTGAGTCCGAAGAACATGCAAAAAATTTTGTTCCGCCACAATGGTTTGGAAAAGAAGTTACAAATTCTCATGAATTCAAAAATCAAAGTTTGGCAATGGAAGGCAATCCGTTAAATTCTAAACAATTAAAATCTCAATCCATCGAGATTGCGTAACTTTAAAAGGATGATTTTATGAAAGAAGTAAGAAAGTTTTTAGTAAAACCAGAGTTTTTACAAAGTCTTATTAGCGGTAATAGATTAATAGAAGAAATTGACCAAGTTTATTGCAAAATTAATCACGGTTTTTACATCGGTCATTATGGAATTAGATTTTTTGAAAGTCCGCCGACGGATGAATTTGAATTGGATTATAGATATGGACTTAGTAAAAGCGATTATGAAGATTATTTAAAACATAAAATTGGAAAAATAATTTCGTTTACAAGATATAAACTTGATTTTGATGGTTTTTTAGAAGCTAATTTAGATGTTTATAAAAACGAGTTGCAAGGGTTAGTTATTGTTGGAGTAAAATTACTTAACAAACAAGAAAAAGAAAATTTCAAACCATTAAAATGGTTTGGAGAAGAGATTACTAATAATGAAAAATATAAAATTAAAAATTTAGCAACTGAAGGCATTCCATTAAAATCTGAACAAGAATATGAATTATGTTCATAAGCTAACATTATTTAATGTTTTAAAGAATATATTATCCATGGGAATAAATTATGGATATTCAAAAAATATTTTTGGTTAAAAAAGAGCAGTTGCAAACTGCTGTTAAAGATGCATTTGTGGAAGAAATTTTTTGGACAGTTGATAATAAAACAAAGAGAATAAAAAAAACAGAGGATGATTTCTATTTTGCAATTATGGAGGGTGAAAATATTAGAGAGGAAACCATCATAATTGAAAAAGAATTTGAAAAAATGAAAAAATTATTTGGCAAAATTATTTCAAGAATTAAATACTTGATTAATTTAGCAGATAATTCCGTTACAGAATTAAATGTTTATAAGAGAAACAGAAAAGAATTAATCACAGCAACAATTAAGTTTGAATCCAAAGCACATGCAAAAAATTTTATCCCGCCACAATGGTTTGGAAAGGAAGTTAAAAAAGGTCCAAAATTTAAACAAACATTTTTTGAATTATAAAAAATAATTTAATAATTTTAAAGTGGAATTTTCAATAATTCTTCAATTTTTTATAATTAAAAACACTTGACAACAGTATTTAATTTTGCTAGTATATGTGAGCATTTACAATTTGTTTGAAGTGCATCTTTGAGAAGAAAACAATTACAAGTTTTTTCTCTCAAAAAAAATATTGCGCAGTATCTCAATTGAGAGAAAAGCAATAGCAAAAATTATTTTCTCAAGAAAAAATTATTACTTTTGAGATAAAAACAATTTATCAAAAAAAATATTCCTCAGTAGCTCAATGGTGGAGCATCCGGCTGTTAACCGGCAGGTTGTAGGTTCGAGCCCTACCTGGGGAGCCAAATGCAACTGCGTTTTGAAATAACAACAAATCTACTTCTTTATAAAAAAGTGTTGCTGGAATAGTATTTGAAACGCAAAAACTAGACTTGCTAACAATTGCCGACCATTCTCATCAAAACAGAAACAACGCAAGTATTGCAAATAAAAAATAAGTCAGTAATTCAAAATTTACTGGCTTTTTTTATTTTTTATTTTTATTTTAAAAATTTTTTATACTCCAAAAAGTTTTTCGATTTAATTTTCATATTTCATTAAATGGTTGCCATATTTGTATATAAAAAATATTGTTGACTAATAATAGTATTATTATTATAATAATATTATTATATAATAATATTTGGAGGAAAAATGAAATTGCAGAAATTTTTAAAAATTTTTACTTTATGTCTTTGTTTGATGATGTCGAGTTGTACGTTCATGGCTTGTGGTTTTTCACCTTATTACGAAGAAAATACCGAAGAAGAAGAAGATTCCGAAACCAATGTTTACACTGATTTTGCATTAAATTATTACATTCAAGTTCTAGAATCAAGCTCAGGTATAGGATTATATACTGATGTAAGTTTTGCTTTTTTAAATAGCTCCTTTTGTTCAAATTTAAGTATTCATGATTATAATTCTAGTAATAAATTTACCTATCCAGGGAATGCTTTAAGTATAGCAAAATCTTTTAACGAAAATGATAATTTTGATTTAGCACCAACTATGAATTCTCAAGCAACAATGTCATCAATGCTTTTACAAGGTTCACAACTTCATTTAGGATCATTTCATTCAAAATTAATTAATGGCAAAGCTGTTGTTAAAGCAATTTTTAATTTCTCTTATATTTTTCAAGCAACCTATAATCCAACAGGATATGTGTACAATATAACAAATGATAATAATATTTATTTTAATGATAGTATTTGGATAAACGATAGCATTTTAGATAACCAACCATACAAAAATTCAAATACTGTTTATGCACGTGAAATATGGCCAATAGCAAGTTCTTCTGCTCCAAAAATATTTTTAATTGCATTATTATCTTTATCATAAAATTGTTTGTTTTTCATATATTTTATTTTAAATAACTGAAGTTTCAATAATTAATGAGTGTTTGACAAACTTTAGATTTAATAACTTTATTTTTTCAATTTCTGCTTTAATAGTCAAAGACATCCACAATCTTTGCTTATGATTTACAATATCATCTTTTTTTGGGCAATTTGGACAATATTTATTACCTTTAAAACATGCAAATTTATTAAAGTATAAATTTTTTGGGGCGTCCGTGTCTGCGGGGAGCCAAATAATACCGCAATCTAATAAAAACAGTAATTTTAAGTTACTGTTTTTTAATTTTTTTAATTAATATCATATGAATCGTTATCCCATAAACCTGTATAAGGTGATAAATATTTTGATAAAAAACCCTCTGCTTCTAATTGTTTACAAATTTGATGAATTAAAGAATTTTGTTTTTCATCTTTATATAATTCATTTGTAAGTAAACGACAACTAAAAGAGTTAATATTTTGTTTTATTAAATATTCCTTTGCTTTTTGTTTTTCTTTGTCAAATAATTCTGTTTCGTTTATAATTTTTTGTTGATATTTTTCATTTTTTGCTTTAGGTGCAAAAAAAACTGAGTAAATAGATATTACTAATGCAAGCACTGAAATGCATATTGAAATACATGCAATAATTTCTCCACTATCCATAATAACCCCCTTTAGTTAATCACTTTGTCAAGTTCCACCCAAACAGATGTGTTATCTAAATTTTCATTGTTGTTAATTAAAAGTGTGTTTGAGCCGTTATCATAACGAACAAAGCCACCAGCAAATTGATATGTAATAGTTGTTGTTTTGTATTTTGAAACATAATTTATTAAGGACAAAAACTTTTTTTGTGAAGCAATGTAATCCACTTAATTTAAGATAGCACATTACCAATATTTAATCAATTAAATAGGACAACACAAATTGCCGAATAAACAAAAAACATAGTCCAATTTAATCAAAAATATCAAGCACTTTCAAAACTTCCAATTAACCGCAAAATATCCCTCCCCTTTCAATTTTCTTCCGCAACTCAATACCACTTTCAAATTTCTTGATTATAAATGCTTTTCTGTGTTACTATATTACTGTAAAATTTTTTCAAGGGGTGTTTGTGGGAAAAAGGCAAATTATACAACTTGGCAATGAACCTATTAATGAAAATGAACTTTTCATTAGAAGAAAAATTCCCCAGTACGACATAGGTGATTTTTTAATTGTTGATGAAGGTTATAATGCAGTTTTAATTAGAGATGGTGAACTTTTAAACACTCTCCCAGCAGGAAAACATCCCCTAACAAAAAAGAAAAAAGACACGGCACAAATGGAAGTTGTTTTCATGCCCAAAACAACAAAAATGAAAATGCTTTGGGGCACAAAAAATCAATTCGACCTTCGCGACCCAAATGAAAATCTCGTTTTGAAAGTGGGAGCAAACGGTGAAATTGAGGTTCAAATTGTAACTCCACGAAAATTTTTTTTAGAACTTGTTGGTGTAAAGCAAAAGTTTACAACAGAGGACTTAAGCGAAAGAATACAGGGCAAATTGATTGTGGAGCTTGAGACATTAATTGCAAAAATAATGAAAGAAAAATGCCTCTCATATGATTTTTTTGAAGAGAATAAGGGAATTATAAGTAAATTAATCAAACCTGAACTTTCAAAAATTTTTGAGGTTGAGTACGGTCTTAAAGTTACTTCATTCGTTATAAGTGGGGTTATAATTCCCGAAACATTTTTAGAACTACTTGAAAAAACAAGACAAGAAAAGCGGGCAAAACTTCAAGAAAAAATAAAAGAAAAGCAGTTGGAAGTCAAAGCATCCGTTATGGCGGAGAAAAAAACACAAGTCGAAACTAATATTCCTCCACAAAAAATTGAAATTGAAACTACAGCAAAAAAACTTGAAGAGGAAGAAAAAGAGGAAGAAAAACAAGCACTACTTGAAGGTGATGAGGAATAAAAATAATTCTAGAATTTGTTGGAAAAATTCATTATTACGGATAAAAGTGAGGTGAAATATGCCTTGGTGGGCGTGGGTGTTAATTATCTTTGTTGCAATTGTTGGATGTGCTTACTTAATTTACGTGATCCAAAACCGAAAAGAAGACAAAGAAGACAAAGTTGAACTAAGTAAACAAAACTTAAACGATTTAGTTTCTTCTATTGAGGTTTTGCTTTCTCTTTGTGATGACGAAAAATTAAAAACTGAAATTGAAAATGTCCAGGACAAAATTAGATATTCCAGTCCTTCTTCCGACCCAAAAGTTTTGGAATATGATGGACGTATAGCTGACAGGTTGGGAGATTTGAAACTTGCACTTGCAAGAGCAAAGGATAGTGGAAGTTATCATTCAAGTTCAAAACTTACTTCGGAAATTGACCTTTTGCTTATTGAAAGAAATGCCTTGATAAAAAAGTAAGCATTAGAAGAAAAAAAAGTAATGAAAAAAAACTTTAGAGTTTAACAGAGGACTAATGGAAGTATTAAGATGTGTTCAATGTAAGGGTGAATTGAAACTGAGTGACGATAATTTAATTGGCAAATGTAAGTCATGCGGTTCAATTTTTCATTTCCGTAACGAAAAAAATGAACGCATTGTTTCCCTTCTCAATCATGCCAACATTTCACGTCTTCGTGGTGATTTTGACGGAGCAATTCTCGCCTATCAAATTGCACTAAAGGAAGATGAAACCGATGCAGATGCGTATTGGGGATTAACTTTAAGCACCTTTGGAATTGATTATGTTGAAGACCCACGAACAGGAAAATACATACCGACTTGTAGAAGAACAATTAAGCATAGTATTTTAAATGATGAAAATTACTTAAAAGCACTTCTTCATGCTTCTGAACAGCAGGCAGAAGAATTTCAAAGACAGGCAATTGAAATTGACAACCTTCAAAATGCAATAAAAGAAAAAGTTAAAAACGAAAAAGATTTTGATGTTTTTATTTGCTTTAAATCAACCGATTCAGATGGAAATCCAACCGAAGATAGAATTATTGCAAGAAACATTTACAACGAACTTGAAAAAAGAAACATTAATACTTTTTTTTCTGAAGTAACATTAAAAGACAGGTTAGGTGAAGATTATGAACCGATAATCTACAAGGCAATTTACACATGTAAGATTTTTATTTTAGTCATTACTGATATATCAAATTTACAAACACCCTGGCTTAAAAACGAATGGGCACGTTTTCGCGACAGAACAATTGATGAAGGTTTGCAAAACGTTGCATTTGCTGTTTTTAAAAATATTAAACCTAGCGACCTGCCAGCAATTTTTCGAAATCAAGGAATAAATTTACAAAAATATCCTGCCGGTGGTTATGAAATTGAAATTGCAGATAATTTGGAAGTTCGTTTGAAACAAAAACGATTTTTATCTTTTGAAGACCCCGAAGCAACTGGTGTTTCAATTGAGGACAAGGTGGTTGACTATGTTGACAAAAAATTAAAGGGCTCACGTGAAACAGTTGAAGAAAAAATTGATAGAGCATTAGCATATTTTGAAATTAATAATAAAACCCGTGCACTTGAAATTATTGACGAGGCAATTGATGAGTATCCACGTAAAGCAATGGGTTGGTTCACAAAGGCAAAAATTTTAACTGATAATTGGGAAATCAATCCCATAACACTTCATTTGGATGACCAACTAAAAGAAAAGGTTTTTTATAATATTTCAACTGCAAGACGTTTTGCAAATCATAGCGAAGAAAGTATCATTAAAAATGAAATTTCCTTATTTGAAGAAAAAATGAAACTGCTTACAAAAACCGATGAATTAGCAATGCAATTTGAACAAAAAATTGAAGATTTTTCAAAATATAAACATGAAATTGAAAGTTTTCAAAATGAAATCAATGAATTTAAACTAAGAAGTAAGGCGGGTTTAAGCGAGGCAATTGAAATTAATAATGCTGCTTTAAAAGAAGTTAGAACTCATTTAAACAACAAGGATTATTACATAAAAAATATTTCGGGCACAAGCTGGCTGTTTTCTTTTTTAAATCTTGTTGCTTTTATTGTTGTTACAATTGCATTCTTTGGAACAATTATTAATCTCAGGTTAAATGCAAATCCTGCCAGAACATTAGGGGAAGGAATTATTTTAGGATTTATTGGGTTATTACCATCAATTTTAAGCTACTACCTCAAGCGAAATAAAAAATTAAGTAAAGTTCGTGATATTGTTGACAATGACAAAAAAAAGCTTCAAACTCTTAAAGACGAAAACATAAAATTAAAGGCCGAAGTTACACAATTTGATGAAGAAGTAACCAAAGTACAACAACAATTAATCGAAAGACGTGCAGAAAAACTAACAAAACTTAATGAAATTAAAGACGGTCTTGTCCAAATATATGAAGAAGTTGACGTTATTGCAGGAAAAAATGATTTCATTAAAACATATTTGGAAAAATATAAAAGTTTTTGTGAAACAGAACTATCTAGCCAACTTTTAGAAACACAAACCGATCTTAAAAATCTCGAACTTGAAAAACAAACCTTAATAAATGTTAATAATAAACGAATAAAAGATATAAATGCACAAAAGCCCAAATATTATTCTGTTAAGTTTGATAAGTTTGCTGAAAAAGCACATTCAATAATTGAACAAAACATTAAACGAATTCAAGAAATTGAGGACGAAATTAAAAGATTGGAATTATCAACAAATATTATTGAATTGAAACAGGAAATAACTTTTTTAAATCCAACTTCGTTTGTAAATTTTATTGATGAAATTTCAGGGCTTCAAAATTTAGAATTGGAAATTGCTTCGCCAACAACTCAAGAAACTGTAAAAGAAAAACCTAAAAAATTTACATTTTTTAAAAAAATAAAAAGTGAAGTCGACAAAACTACTGAAACCGAAAAAAAAGATGATGAAAACAACAAACCAGAAGAAAAAGAATTTAAAAAATCAAGCGATGGAACTGACAAAGTTGATAATGAAAAAAAGGATACAAAAAATTTAAAAAAAGAAGATGAAGAAAAAAAAGAGTTTAAAAAAGAAAGTGAGACAGGAGTAAACAAACCTTCTATTGCTCCACCAAACGACAAGATGGATGAGTTGTTAAAAAAAGAAAACAAATCAACAGATTTAAAACCAAATGACACTTCAAAAAATGTTTTTTTACCCAAAAGACCTTTTAATGAAGAAAACAAAAACATAGAAAAACCGCCCGTTAACAACTACCCTAAATTACCACCAAAACCACCAGTGCAACAAAAAAAGCCAAATAATTAATAATTGGAGGACAAAATGTGGCCTTTTAAGAAAAAAATGAGTTATAAAAAATTAAAACGTCAAGAAATTATTGACGCCATTTATCAACTTGAAAAACAAGAGAGTATGATTGAGGATGGAATTGTTGAAAAAAATGAACAAATTGCTTCTCTTTTAAAAAAGGGCAGAGTGGAAAAAACTCAAGAATTAAAGCTAATTTATGCAAAAAAAATTAATGAGCTCAAAGCGGGAATTCAAACAGATTTGAAAAGAGGAATGTATCTTTTATACAACACAAAACTTTTAAACCGTTTGAAAGATGCTCTTGACGAAAAAGAATTTTTTTTGGGGACAACAAAGGTATCTCTTGGAAACCTGCTTGCTGACCAAAAGGGACTTGCAAAATTTTTGAATAAAGCATTAAATACAAGAATTCGTGCCGAAGATGTTTTGACTTCTTCTGACGATTTGTTTAATGAGGTGCAAAATGCATATGAGGAAAACAAGGAAATTTACGCACCTAGTAAAAATGATGATGAACTTTTGGCGGTTTTCGAAAGCGAGGACGATTTAAAACTTGAAGAAAAAGCCGATGCAAAACCATTAGCAGAAGAACCGTTGTCAACAAATAACAATTAACAAATTAAAGTCAAATTAAAAAAATAAAAAATTAAGGAGAAAAAAATGGGAATTTTTCAAAGTAAGGCATCAAAAGAAATCGAAAAGAAGATGCTTGTTAGAAAAACTTTAAATTCAATGAACAAGCATATTCGTGCACTTGAGGATCAAAAAACTGTATATCTTCAAGCAGCAAAAACGGCAAAACAAAAAGATTTGCCCATGCAATATAATCTTGCAATAAGCGGATTAAAAATGACAATTTCGCAACAAAAAAAGGCATACGAAATGCTTTTGAATTTTGAGATTACTTCTCAAATGAAAGACATGTCAATGATGACAACAGAATTTTTGAAAGGAATGGGCGTTCTTTCAAAAGAAATGGCAAGATTAACAAACAACAAAGAGTTTGAAAAAGTCCAAAAACAGTTTGAAATTGCAATGGAAGGAGTTGAAATGCAAACTGAAAAAATGGACGTTTTCCTTGACATGAATCAATCAACTTTTGCCCAAGCAGCAACTGATGGGAATCGAATCAGCGACAAAGAAATAGATGCACTTGTCAATGAACAAGCTGCACAGGATAATATTGCTGGTGAGGAAATTGACAAAGAACTCGAAGAATTAAAAAAGAAAATCGAAGCTAGTAGTGAAGACAAATAATAAAGAAAAAGCATGAAATTTGATTTTATCTTTTTTATTAAAAACACAAAGGAGGCATGAAATGGCAGACCTTAATGCCAGTTTGTTAAATGACAAATTTAACATTTATTACGAAAAGGCAAAAAAAGAGCAACAAAACGGAAACACCGTTTTGGCAAGAAGAAATTTTCTTCTCGCTGCTGAAACCATGATGAAACTTGCAAAATTGAGTTCTGAAAATCTCAAAAAAGCAAGATTTGAAAGGGCAAAGAGATTGCTTGAATATGCTGAAGGTATTTCGTCGGGTACAATCACGTCAAATGAAAACTCAACTTCAAATGCACAAAAGCCCAAATCAACAAATATAGCAAAAGATAAAGAACTGATTAAACAATGGAAAAGTGCAACCGTTCCCGATATAAAATTTTCCGATGTTGCCGGTCTTGAAGATGTCAAACGTGCAATCACAATTCGGATGATTAATCCTATAAAATATCCCGATAAATATAACTTATATAACAAAAAATCGGGTGGTGGTGTTTTGCTTTATGGTCCTCCTGGAACAGGTAAAACAATGATTGCAAAAGCAATTGCTTCCGAAGTTAATGCAAAGTTTTATGTAGTCAAAGGTTCAGACATTGTTTCAAAATGGGTTGGCGAATCTGAAAAGAATATAAATACTCTTTTTGAAACGGCAAAGCAAGATGATTTAGCAATTATTTTTATTGATGAATTAGACAGTTTAATTGGTTCTCGTGGACTTGATGTCCATAATGACAAAAGAGTTAATGAATTTCTTCAACAAATCGACGGCTTTGCAAGTAAAAACTCAAACCTATTAATTTTGGGGGCAACAAACAGACCTTGGGATGTTGATGGAGCAGCAATGCGTAGCGGAAGATTTTCTCAAAAAATTTACGTTCCACTTCCAGATGCTCCTGCCCGTGAATTTTTATTTAATAAATTTATAAGCGGAGTCCCAATAGCGAATGATGTAATCATAGAAAAACTTGTTGAGCTTACAAATAACTATAGTGGAGCCGACATTGAAGAATTGTGCGAACGAGCAAAGGAAGAACCTCTCCTTGAATCAATCAAAACTGACACCATTGTCAAAATTACCTTTGCAGATTTTGAACGAGCAATTAAAGAAGTTCCACCATCAGTCACAGAAAAAACCATAAAAGAGTTTGAAAAATATGCCAAAAAACAAATATAATTAAGGAATAAAAAATGGACAAATCAAAACTTATTGAAATCTTTACTAAACACGTAAATAACTACGATTTAAAACAATACAACATTTCAATGAAGTACAAACATACTTTAAAAACTGCAAACTTATCTTATGAGATTGCAAAAAGTTTGAATTTGGATGAAGAAAACTGCATTCTCGCTTACGCAATTGGAATTTTACATGATTATGCAAGATTTGAACAATGGACAAAATTTAAAACTTTTAATGATTTAAAGTCTTTTGACCATGGGGATTATGCAGCAATAAAATTATTTGACGAAAATGAAATTGAAAAATTTGAAATTGACAAAAAATTTTATAAAACAATTAGATTAGCAATTGAAAATCATAATAAATGGTTTATTGATTATGAAAAAATTTTAAATGAAAGTAAAAAATTTAAAAATGCACAGGAAAAGGAAAAAGAGTTTATTTTGCATTCAAAAATAATTCGTGATGCTGACAAACTTGACATTTTTAGAATAATAAAAAAAATAAGCTTTTCGCCAAATAATATTGAATACACAAATGGTGGAATTTCACAAAAAATTTTAAAACGATTTAAAGAATTTAAATCAAATGATGTAAAAGACGTTGTTTCATTAATTGATAGAGCAATTTTTCTTCTTACTTTTACATTTGATTTAAATTTTGCTTATTCAAAAAATCTTACAAAAGAAATGGGTTACAGTAAAGCAATCTATGAACATTTCAAGCCCCATTTAAATGAAGAAAACAAAAAAATACTTGAAGAAGCAGTTGAATGGTTTGATGAGAATTGGAAATAAAAAAGACTGGGAAAATCTTCAGAAAAAATTTTGACAATCCTTTAATAATTCCCTCTTGAGAGTGATGCTTTGCCCGAGTGTCAATTACTTGTGCAAATTGCAGGATTTACGTGGTGAATCCGTCATGGAAGCGAGGGAAGAGTTTTTTTATTTTTGAATTATATTTTTAGTTGTCTCAAAAAAAACTTTAAGCATCCGGATCCTCTTCTACAAACTCAAGACCTTCTTCCAAAAGCTCTGGACTTTGCATGAGACGTTTAAATAATTTTATTGATTTAGAATTATAAAGTCCATCAGTAATTCTTTCATCAATAACTAATCCAAGTTTTATTATTTTTTCAACCTTAATAACACCATAAGGGTCAACAACTGCTTCATTTTTTTCTTTACCAACAGAAACAAAAAGACCGGTTGTTCCAAAATCATAAAGATGATGATAAACAAAATCGCTTCCTAATGATTTCATGAAAGTAAGCCAACAGCTTGTGTGAAAGGGACTTGTTTTAATAATTTTTTTTGGCAGAATCCCAATTTTATCTGCCCATTTTAAAAGACCAAGCACCGGCTTCAGTATGAAATGCGGGATTTTTAAAAAGCCC
Source organism: uncultured Christensenella sp. (assembly GCA_964554475.1). Classification (GTDB taxonomy): domain Bacteria; phylum Bacillota; class Clostridia; order Christensenellales; family UBA1242; genus CAJKWP01. Next base: position 8,740 of record CAZKOT010000011.1, on the reverse strand, counting down.
TTTGCTAATTTGTCTGTATTATTATTTTCTTCAGTTTTTGTATTCTTTGCAATTTCCGTGTCAAAAATATCTTTTATTTGAGAAAGTGTCTCGTGACCAGTAAATTTTATTTTTACCGTTGTTTCTTTTGCATCATCAAATAAGCGATTTTTAACAGCAAAAGAAATGAAAATTCCTTTTCTGCGATAAACTCTTCCACTCATAATAAAACGATTTAATCTAGGTCTAAGAGCAAAAGTTCTTACAACAGCGGCACTGATAATGTGATTATAATTGTAATCTATGCCTTCTTTAGATTTTTTTGTAATAAATTCATCAATCCCATCACATTTAACATCTATAACCATTGCAACTTGGGAATCATGACGTTCGGGCATAATGTAACTAGTAAATCTAATAATCGGGTCAATTTTTTTTAATTTAATTCCATCGCTTCTAAAACCAAACATATTCCCCTCTTTTTATTAACGAATTTGAATGTTTTAATTATAAGAGTAAATGAAATAAAAAGTCAAGGGACCATTTGTAAGAGTAATTTCATTACTCATTGCGAAATTTTCGCTGAAATTAGTGGCAAGTTCATAAGTGAAAATTTTATTAAGAAAACATTTCTTTCACATTTTCATTCATCTCAAGCAAAAAATTTTTTAACATAGTCAAACGAACAAGTGTATAATTATTATCAATCATTCTTTTTAAATTTTTCTTATCTCCCACTAAAACAACCATGTGTTTTGCTCTTGTAACTGCTGTATAAATCAAATTACGGGTCAAAATCATTTTGGGTCCGGCAATAACGGGAATAACAACAACTTCAAACTCGCTTCCCTGACTCTTATGAATTGTAATTGCGTATGCTAAAACAAGTGAGGCAACCTCTGTTCGAGGGTAAACGCACTCCCGTCCGTCATCAAACCAAACCGTTGTTTCTCCGTTTTGACGATCTATTTTGTGGATGTAACCCATATCTCCATTAAAAACTCCTGCACCTTCTTCCACTAAATAACCATTTTGGCGTTTCCAGTTTAAATTATAATTGTTTGCAATGTGCATAACTTTGTCGCCCTCTCTTAAAATGTTTGTTCCAATTGTTAATTCCATTTTATTTATTGAAGGAGGATTTAATTTTTGTTGAAGTTCTTGATTTAAAGAATTTGCGCCACTAATTCCTGCTTTAAGAGAGGTTAGAATTTGAATTTTTGAATTGTCAATTTTTTTAAAATTTGGAATGCGTGAGGTAACAAGTTCGATAATGCTTTTTGCAATTTCATGATTTTCTATTTTTTGTTCAAAGAAAAAATCCTTACCGGAATTGTCAAAAACTGGCATTTCACCTTTATTTATAAGGTGAGCATTTGGAATAATGAGTCCACTGTCTTCTTGACGAAAAATTTTTGTCAAATGTGTAACAGAAAAAATTTCACTTTTTAAAATATCGTCTAAAACATTACCTGCACCCACACTTGGAAGTTGGTCTTTGTCGCCCACTAAAATTAAATGACAATCACGAGGAAGCGCTTTTAAAAGATTGTTTGCAAGCATTACATCAACCATTGAAACTTCATCAATAATAATTGCGTCAGTTTTTAAAGGGTTGGTTTCATTGTAAAGGAATGCTCCCCGATTTCGAAAATCTAATTCAAGTGCTCTATGAATTGTGCTTGTTTGATAGCCAGTGCTTTCATTAAGACGTTTTGCCGCTCTGCCCGTTGGAGCCATAAGCATTACTTTTTGTCCCATTTGATTTAAAATATTTATAATACATTTAATAATTGTTGTTTTTCCTGTCCCAGGTCCACCTGTTATTATGCTTACACCACTATTAACTGCCATTTCAATTGCTTTTTTTTGTACCTCATGAAGTTTTATTGAATTAATTGTTTCAAAGCAGTTAATATCTTTTGAAACATTGTGATTATTTTCTTTTGCCATTGCATTTAAAAGACATAGTTTTTGTGCAATTGCTTTTTCAATAAAATAGTACTTTGAAAGCATAATTACATGTTTTTTTTCTTGAAAAAAATCCATTATTATTTTTTCAAGTTTTAAATCATCTAAAACGCTTTCTAATAGGTCTAAATTTTCAACTCTGTCTAATTCTAAAAGTTTTGCGACTTCAGAAAGCAAAATTTGCTTATAGATATAAGTATTACCCGTTTTTTCACTGTTTTGTTCAAGTTGGTGCAAAATTCCCGCGCGAGCACGAAATTTGCTTTTTGAATCAATACCCATATTTTTTGCAATGGTGTCTGCAGTATGAAAACCTATTCCGTCAACATCTTCAATTAATTTATAAGGATTTTGTTTAACAACTTCAATTGTTTTTTCATGATATTTTTCATAAATTTTAATTGCCATATGGACTGTAATATTATAGTTTTGCAAAAAAATTACCGCAGCTTGAATTTTTTTAGTATCTTTAAAACTTTCTCCAATTCCTTGAGCTTTTTTCTTACTTATCCCGTGAATTTTTTCAAGTTTTTCTGGTGCATATTCTATAATTGTTAATGTGTCATGCTTAAATTCTTTAACAATTGATTTTGCTGTAACAGGTCCAACTCCACGAATCAAACCACTACCCAAATATTTTTCAATTCCTGCAAGAGTTTTTGGATAAATAATCTCATAAGCATCAAAAGAAAATTGCTCTCCGTAACGAGAATTTGTTACAAAATTTCCCTCAAGTTTAACGTTTTCACCAACTGCAACTTGCATAAATTTGCCAACCACAGTAAATTTTTTATTTTCACCTAAAAGTTTGGCAACAGTATAACCGTTTTCTTCATTACGAAAAACAACATTTTCGATCACGCCTTCAATTGTCATAAAATAATTTTAACGAAAAAAAAACTAAAGGGCAAATAAATTTGACTTCAACATGAATAAAACATTTTAAAATTATTCATTTATTTGTTAAACTAATTTTATATTATGGAGAAAAAATGCAAGAAAATGTTTTAAAAATCAAAAAATTAAGAGAAGATGCTGTAACACCTTCAAAAGCACATATTGATGATATTGGTTTCGATGTAACACTAACCCATATTGATTCAAAAAATGGTGAAACAACATTTTATGGAACAGGGATTGCAATCACACCGCCAAAAGGATTTTATGCGGATTTAGTTCCCCGTAGTTCATTTTCAAAAACCGGTTATGTCATTGCAAATTCTTTCGGTGTTATTGACCCTAATTACACAGGAGAGTTAAAAGTCGGAGTTTTAAAAATTGACAAAACTAAACCCGACCTAATTTTGCCCGGAAGATATTTTCAATTAATTTTACGCCCCGTTATATCTGCCAAAGTTGTCATAACGGATAAACTTGAATTAACAGAAAGAAGTGATGGCGGTTTCGGTTCCACAGGGAAGTAACAACATTTAAATATATAGATTATTATTTTTAAAAGAAATTAAATATAACTCAACAGTAAAAATATAAAAAAAAACTTCCATTTTAAAAGAAGTTTTTTGTTTATCCATATATTTTTTAATCATTAAATGCCAACCCCAGCAACAAATTCAAAAGTTGAGTGAATATTAATATTATCCTTTTGCGGAATTTCAAAAATTGTTTGTCCGGTGATGGAAGGCTCTTTTTCACCCTCACCGTTAACAACAATGCATTTTTTTCCAGTCATATTGTTTTTTTCAATTCCAATAGCAATTCCTTGCCCATGGTGCCAACTTAAAAAAGTAAAAATTTCTTTAATACTTTGTTCTGAAAAATCAAATTCATCAAATTCTTCAATTTTCAAAATTGCTTTTTTAAATGATTCTCTTCCGTCTTTTGTTTTTAGGTCAAACATTTTTACGTTTGCACAATTGCCATCTCCGTTGTTTTTAAATTCAATTAATACTGATAAATTTAAATCTTGGTTTTTTCCCCCCATATTTACTAATAAATCTTTATAAGTTGTTTTTATCATGAAGTCATTTTCCTTTTTTTATTAATAATTTTTTAAGTATCTTAAAAACAAGTTTATTTTATCACTTAAAAAAGAACCTACAAAGTGAAAATCAAAAATTCTTTAACAAAAATTATAATAATTGAAATAAAATAAAAAAATTGTGGAACTGAAAATATCAAATGATTAGGTTTCACGTTATATAATTGATTATATCAATGTTTCACAATTTTTTTGTTTCACAAAGAATTCAATTATTTTTTTAGTAATAAAAAAACAGTCAGCAAAAACTGTTTTTAAGAAATTACAACTTAGCATATCACTCATTATTTCATTTTTCGTTTTCGCATATAAAGCATTAGATTTATCAGCATAAAAACAATAATTGAAACTCCCACTGTTACAAACATTGCCCAAATTGGAATTTTCGCATCACCTAGGTAGATATTTATAGACATACTATCCCTAATAATATCTAAAACATTTTCGGGGGCACCGGGCAATAAATTTTTTAAATAATCTTCCATAATTAAATTTTTCAATAGTGCATTTGAATGAGAGCCGGGAATAATGTTTGAAATGAATTGAATAGGAACTGGAAACATGCTAATCGGCATGTACGCACCAATAAGAAAACCAATAAGAGTACCGACAATGGTTGATAGAGCACCATATGCGTTTTCACTTTTTATTAACGAAGCAATGAATACAACTAAAAAAGCAGATGAAAAAAGTGAAAGAAGTATTACCCCTATAATGCCGAGCAGATTAAGAGTGCCCATAAAAAATCCGCCCGTTAAAAGAAGATATACTTGACCTATTATTAAAATTCCCAAATTAATTAAAATTGAAATAATTAATGTCGAAAAAAAATAACTTAAAAGAATTGAAAATTTACTCACTGGTGACGTGTTAAAATCACTGTTAATATTTCTTACCTGATCATTGACCATAACATAAGCAGTCCCAAGTGTTACAGTAATACTTGAAACGGCTAAAACGCCACAAATTAACCATGAAGAAACAAAAGGCTTAATTAAATCAGGATTATAAATTAATTCAGGATGTTCTTCGGAAATAGAATTCAAAATTTCATTTATTCCATTACTTTGAATATCGCCTAAAAAAAGGACATAAAGCAAAAGAATAATTAAAGGAGAAAGAAATGAAAAAAAGACAGCAGCTTTATCACGAAAAAAACATTTCATGTTACGTAATGTTAAAGCACCAATTGACCGTGCCGTAATTCTTTTAAACATAAATATCATCCTCCAATTTTGTTTGTCCAGTAACATTTAAAAAAACCGTGTCCATATCACCCTTAATTAGTTCAAAGCTTTCAATTTTTTCTTTTATTAAATTTAAAAAATCATATAATGCGTTATTAAAAACCTTAATTTTAATTTCTAAAAAATCAACCATTGTTTTATATTTAAACTTTATAATAAGCTTTTTAATTTCTTCAAGATTTTCTGGTTTATAATAAATTTTCAATGTATCATAGGCATATTTTTCTTTAAGAGTTCCGGGAGTTCCCGTTGCCTTAATCACACCCTCATGCATAATAACAACATTGTCAGCATTCGCTGCTTCTTCCATATAATGAGTTGTTAAAAGAATTGTCATTCCTTTTTCTTTTTGAATTTCTTCCAGAACACGCCAAAGAATTTTTCTTGTTTTAGGATCAAGTCCTGTTGTTGGCTCATCCAAAATTAAAAGTTGAGGTTCTGTCATTAATGCTCTTGCAACGTCAACTTTTCGTTTTTGTCCGCCCGAAAGTTTTCCATAACGTTTGTTTAAAATATCTGTAAACTCCAGTTTTTCGCTATAAAATTTAATTCTTTCCTGTAACTTTTCATTTGAAAGATTATACAAACTTCCTCTTGTCCAAAGATTTTCTTTAACAGTTAATAAATTATCAAGAACGCTTGTTTGAAAAACAGCGGAAATTTTTTCACGTGAGTTTTTTTCTTCAATGTTATTTCCCTCAATAAAAACTTCTCCTCCTTGTTTTGCTTTAAGTGATAAGAGAACGTTTATTGTTGTTGTTTTACCTGCACCATTTGTCCCTAAAAGTGCAAAAAGTTCACCCTTTTTTATTTTAAAGGAAATATCTTTAACTGCTTGAAAGTTGCCATAGTTAACAACAAGATTTTTTACATTAATCACACACATATATTAGCACACTTTCTAAACCAAATTAAACATTTTTAATTGTTTAATTCGTCAATTAGTTTCATATTATTATTTTGTTTGAATTGGGTATTAAAAATTATAAGAGTTTAGACAATTTGATTTTAATATTATTAATAAAAATTATCACCTAATGTGATAATTCGTTTAGTTTCACTTAAATAAGTGTCATAACTCCCGAGCAAAAATCTTCTTTTAATTATTTATTGAAAAATTTGGTCAATTTTGGGTTTAAATTTATCAAATTGTTTATCTGATAAGACATCTGTATCAACTTTACCAAATGTTTCAACAATTGAAAAAAGTTTGGCTGAAGTTGGTTTTTTACCCATGTTTTTTTCAAGTTGTTTTTCAACGTTGTCGTTTCCACCACTAATTGAAAAAAAAGCATATTTTTTAATGTTTTCTTTTTCATTTTTCATAAAAACTCTCATGGGGGATGCAATTTGTCCAAACCAAAAAGGAGCAATCATAATTACTCTATCATACTTTTTCAAGTCAATTTTATAAGGTTGAAGTTTAGGTTTAATTCCAAAAATCATTTCAATAACAAATTTCATATAACCCTTTCGCTTCTTTTTTTCTAAAACTTCAAAAATATCGCATTTGGTTTTTGATTTTATGTATTTTGCGAGTCTTCTATTGTTTCCTGTATTTGAATAATAAACAATAACTGAATTCATTTCTACCTCTTAAATTGATTTTTCAAAAATAGTATATATCTTTTCTTAATTAATGCAAAATAAAAATAAAAGTATGATTAATTACTAAATCGCTTATGAATATAGTATAATAAAAATAGAAAAGATAAAAAAGTTGGTAATAAATGCTTTCTGAAATAAAAAGAGAGATAATCGAATCTTCAAAAAATAATAATATAAGGGTATATTTTGATATGGACGGCGTTTTAGCCGAGTATTTTTTTGAAGAAGAATTTATTCGAAATTATGCTAAAAATTATTTTTTTAACAAAAAACCTATTAAAAAGACTTTGAACTTAATGAAAGAATTGTCAAAAGAAAAAAATATTATCGTTTGTATTTTAAGCATTTGTAATTTTGACCAGCAAAAAGAAGAGAAAGTTTTATGGCTTAAAAAAAACGCTCCTTTTTTAAAAAATGAAAATATTTTTATTATTAATCAACAGAAGTTGAGTACAAAAACAGATGAAAAAAAAGCAATTAAGGCCAATTTTATTAAAAAGCATTTAATTGAAAATCAAATAATTTATTTAATTGATGATGACATTGCTGTTTTAAAAATAGCAAAAAAAATCAATTCAAAAATTAATGTTGTTCATATAGGTGGATTAATTGATTAATCTTTAGTTTTGTAATTGATTATTAAGTGTTATAGTGAAATTATTTTTTATTGAATTATTTAAATATGATTTTAAAATTTTTTAATTATTTAAGAAATAATTACGCTTTCCAAATAGCATTTTTTAATATTAAAAATAACCTGTTTTTAGTAGCAAATGGTTATGTTTTAAAGTTTTACATCTTGACAAAAACATGATAATGCAATATTATTTATATTACCTTTAAAAAATCACTAAAACTATGAGTTAAAAAATTTTAAAATTTTTAGTTGTAAGTTAATAGATTTTTTTAAGTAAAAATTATTTTAAAAAGGAGAAAAAAAATGAATAATGAACAAACCAATCAATTTGAAAAAATTTTAGAAAATGCAAAAAATACACTTTTTGACATGCCTTTAGTTTTCACTTCAGAAGTGTTTGTTAATAAATTAAAAAGTAAACTTGAAAAAAATGAAATAACTTTAGATGAAGAGAATGAGAAAAAACTTCCCCTTCTTCTTAACACTTATTTTAGAAAATATGTTATTAACAATGATTCTTATTATGCAAAACATTTTGATTTGCTCGCTGATGAAAATAATTATCAAACAAAAATTTTAAAAATGATTATTGAAGATGTTAAACCTCCAATTCTTGAAAAAATTTCAAAAGCTTTTGAAAACAATATGTTATTTGACCTTGAAGAACTCCCTCAAACAGAAGAAATTATTAAAAAATTTCAGAAAGAAATAAAAATTGTTTTTCAATTAATTCAAGAATATTTTGAAGAAATTGGTATGATTGAAATTGTCAGAAATAAAACTGCTTCAAACAAAGATTTTTGCTTGAGCGTCTAATAATTTAAAATCTACTTTTTATAAGACAATGTAAAAAATAATTCCTTCAAAATTATAAAAATCAAAAAAAAAGCACATTGAAATTTCAATGTGCTTTGTTTTTAAACTATTAAATTGAATGATAGATTGATTTTTTAGTGCTACTTAAGCAACTGAAAGTTGCTTGAAAATTTTTTAAAGTTGATTTTTCAACAACTGAGCAGTTACACTACTGCCCTCGACTTAAAGATTACTCTTTAAAAGGAGGTGATCCAGCGGCACCTTCCGATACCGCTACCTTGTTATGACTTCACCCCAGTCATTGGTTTTACCTTAGACGGCTGCCTCCCTTACGGGTTAGCTCACCGGTTTTGGGTCCCCCCAACTCCCATGGCGTGACGGGCGGTGTGTACAAGACCCGGGAACGTATTCACCGCAACATGCTGATTTGCGATTACTAGCGATTCCAGCTTCATGTAGTCGAGTTGCAGACTACAATCCGAA
>CAZKOT010000010.1:0-34772 GCA_964554475.1 uncultured Christensenella sp. | reverse complement strand
GTTTTTCCCGATGGAATTACAGAATTAAAATATGGTGAAACGAAAATAATAACTATTAAAAATCAAACAACATATTTTTTAGAAAAATATGGAAGTGAAATACGCGAATTAAATCCAAACAAAGACTTAGAGAGAATTAAATCTTGTAAATCAATTGCGAAAGAAATAATAAAAGAATGTAAAAAAGTTGAAGAAGAATGTAAAGCCATTGAAAAAAAATGTGAGTTAATTCGAAACAAATGTAAAAAAATTATTTCAGAATTTCCTGATTTAAAAGAATATTATAATTTATTGAATAATAATCTTGAAATGTTCAATGATTTCAAAGTTGTTGAACCAGTCACCACGATTTCAGAACTTGAAAAAGAAAAATTAAAAGATCGTTTAAGAAAAGTAGAACTTATTTTATTAACTGATAACAAAAATGATATTCAAATACCATTATTATCACAACCATATAATAAAGAAATACTAAACATATATAAAGATTTTTTAAATTTTAAAATCATTAATGTCCAGCCACGTGCAGATTTATTTCAAAATTTGTTAGAACATTTAAAAAACAATCCAAATGATTTTCCAATAATTTTTGATAGGGCAATTGGAGCAAAATTTATTGTAGATAATAAAGAATTTTTAGAAACAATTCTTGTTCAATTTTTAATGGATAAACGTGAAAAAATAAGACCTTATCGTGGAATTCCGTCAGAGTATCAGAAAAAAATTGATAAGATAAATAAAATTGAAGAAAGATTCTTTGACATAATTGTTGAGAAAAAATATATTTCTCCAAAAATTATTACTCCCATGGAAGAAGAAAAATTTCCCAAAAAAGCATCTTTTATACCTGAACGAAAAGCAACGAAAAAAACTTCTAAACCAAAACCTGCCACAGTACCAATTGACCCTAGGGTAAGCGTGCCTGGTATAGGAAAACCTGCTGTAGACTTACCAATTGAGCCAAGTAGTGCTATTGCTGAAACTTTTGAAGAGCCCGTCGCACCAAAAAAATTGACTCGAATTGAAAAAATTGACCCTGACAAATCTCCTATATCATTAAGACGAAATATGACTGATACTGAGATTATTAAAAGTTGGATTGATTCTGGGCAGTCAGTTTTAATTAGAGGTCCAAGTGGAATTGGAAAAACAGAAAGAATTAAAAAATTATTTCCTAATTTGATTTATTTAAAATTAACCAATAACATGTTTCCTGAGAAGGTTGTTGGAAGCATGAATTTGCAAACTGGTCAATCAATTCCACCTGATTATGCAAAAAACGCAATATTATCAGCAGCAACGGAAGATGAAAAGAAAGAAATTGAAACAGATGTTCAAAAACTTTTTGAATTTGCTGAAAATATTTACGAAAGAAGCAAAGAGAGTGGAGAAAAAATTGTTATTATGCTTGATGAATTATTAAATGTTAAACCCCATGTTCAAAGTCTTGTTTACACTCTTGTGCTTAACAAAATTGTCGAAAGTGGAAAGGGATTAAAGCTTCCTGCTAATACTGTTGTTGTTGCAACTGGTAATCAAAAAAAATATTCAAAAGTGGCCGAAGATTTAGCAGAACCACTTGAAAAGCGTTTTGACCACATTATTGACATGGAACCAAAAGTTGGTGAATGGCTTTATGAGTTCGCCATTCCAAATAAAATTCATCCTTCTGTAATTAGTTACATTTTTTCTAAATATTTACAAAATAAAAAATGTGAAGGTATTTCTAAAATTAATTACTTTTATGAAGAGCCTGAAATTGGAGAAAAGCATTTAGATAGAGTTGGTAGCAAAGGTCGAACAAATGATCCTCGTGGTTGGGAAAGTATCTCTAAAATGATTTATGCATTTGAAAGCAAACTTTATAAAGGTGATTTCAAAGGAAAGAACACAGCTGACATATTTAAAAGAGCTCTTGATAGTAAACTTCGTCAAGAATGGGCTAATGATTTTTTTAATTTTTATAATAATCCGACACTTACAGTTCGAGAAATTGTTGAAGGTAGATTTACCGAAGATGATTTACCAAAAAATATTAATGAGAAATTTTCAACTATTGCTGGATTACTTTATGCCGAGGAAGAATATATTGAATTAATAAGAGGTTTTATTAAAGAATACTGTGGCGCCGAATTTCTTTCAATTTTTGATTTATACTGGGCGGGACATGATGAAGAAAGATTACAAAAAATTTTTGAATTAGAAAAAAAATCTAAACTTAAAAATAGATTTATTAATGAAGAAAATGAAGAAGATAATCAGTTTTCCTTTGGTGAATGAGGTTAATTAAAAAATGATTGCATCGCTTATTAATAAAATTAAACAAATGATAATGTTGCGCTATCCGAATTTTGGTGCTGAAATTGCGAAAACAAATTTTGAAGTCAACACAACCATTAAGACTGCAGCAACGGATGGAGAGAGTGTATTTTTTAATCCTGAGTTTTTAACTAAATTAAATGAAGATGAACAAATTTTTGTTATTGCTCATGAGATTTTACATATTAAATTTGAGCATATTTTTAGATTGCGTTCAAAATCTGGGGAGATTAAAGACTTAACACTTTGGAACATTGCAACAGACGCCATAATTAATGCAAATTTAGTAAAAGATGGTTTTAAAATTATGGAAGGATTTATTAATCGACCTGAGGCAATAAATTTTACATCTGAAGAATTTTATCAGATACTTTTAGAAGAAAAAAAAGAAAGTGAAAATCAAAGTCATTATAGTGGCAATGAGAATGATAGAAAAAATAATAACATTGAAAATAAAGAAAAAAATAGTAATGTAGACAATCATAATAAAGAAGAGAAAGAAAATAAAGAACAAGAATATAATAAAGAACAAGAAGAAAATGATAAAAAAATAAAAAAAAATGAAAATAAAAAAGATGATGAAAAACAAGAACATAATAAGAAAAATGATGTGAATAATGAAACAATAAAACCTGAAAAGCAGTTTCCAAACAATCTAGATAATAAAATATCCAAGCAACAAAACAGCAAACAAAAAAATTTTGAAGTAGCAAAAGAAGTATTTCAGGAAAAACAAAAATTTTTAGATAGCCATAGTTTATGGGAAAATGCTTTTAAAAAATTTGAACAAGAAAAAAACGAAATTGAAATAGTTTCACCAAAGATGACAAAGCATATAGACGAAATTAATGAGTTAAATGAGAATAGAGAAGAAAGAAAAGCCATAATCAAAGAGTATTATGAAAATATAAAAAATCAAGCACTTTTTGAAATAAGTGCAAAAATTGAACTTGGTAAAATTTGTGAAAGTAAACCTGTTTTAGATTGGAAAGATGTTTTAAAAAGGGAAATTGATAAAACTGAAATAATTTGGAGTCAAAGAAAATCAATAGCCGAAAATAATTATGCTTATCGTTTGGAAGAATATGAGATTGATGATGAAGCTGAAACAGAAGTAATGATTGACGTCTCGGGTTCGGTTTCTTTAAATTTAGTGCGTGAATTTTTAAAGCAATTAAAGCCATTAATTAAAGAATCAAAACTTAAAGTTGGATGTTTCAATGAACGATTTTGGGGATTAACCGAAATTAAGCAACCGAAAGATATAGATAATTTTGTTATTCCCGAAGGTGCTCGAGGACGTAGTGCTTGGACCGAAGATTGGGATTTGGCAGTTCGTTCATTTTCAAAAAAAAGAGAAGTAAACAAAATTGTTTTTACAGATGGATACCCCTGTCCTGGAAATTATCCAAAAGATGACTTAAAGAATATAAACGTGATTTGGATTGTTTATGGAAATATAAATTTTAGTCCTTGTTGTGGACAAGTTATTCATGCTGATCCAAATCAAATTTGTAGGTTGCATGCTTCTACTTTAGAATTGTAAAAATGCATTAATGAAATGGAAAGTTTCACATTTTTTTTTATTAATATTTGTTAATAATATTTTTGTGTTTTAATTTAATAATTTGTTTTTTAATTAATTTGTTTAATATTTTGTTATTTCATAGAAATTAATTTAATATAAATTAATTTTTTTTATTATTATTTATTTGTATTTTGTTATTTATCATATCATACCTTACATTTTATGGATATTTTGTAATTGATTAAAAAAAATTTTATTATTTTGTTATTTGAATATCCTTTTGTATTTTGTTATTTGACAAAAATATATCATCTTCACTATAATCATAACTATGAAGAATTTATTATTAATTGATGGTTTTGATATTTTTGGGATAAATATTAAATTTTACGGAATTTTAATCGCTTTGGCAATGTTGTGTGGAGTCATTGTTGCAACTTTCAATGCTAAATTTCGTGATTTGAAAAAAGATGATATTTTCACCCTTGCACTTTATTGTCTGCCGCTTGCAGTTTTAGGAGCTAGAATTCATTTTGTTATATCTGAAGTTATTTCGGGATATAGTTATACTTTTTTAGAGTTTTTAGACATACGTCAAGGTGGAATGGCAATATATGGGGGAGTTATTGGTGGAGCATTTGCTGTGATGCTTTTTTGTTTAATTCACAAAAAAAATTTTTTGAATGTTGCTGATGTTGCAGTTGTTTCATTGATTTTAGGACAGAGTATTGGAAGATGGGGAAATTTTTTTAATCAAGAACTTTACGGTTTTGCTGTAACGGACCCAAATTTTCAATGGTTTCCTTTTGCTGTTTACATTGACAGTTTGCATGCATCTATGGAAGGTTGGTATCTAGCGCTTTTCTTTTATGAATTTATTTTGAATTTAGCAATCTTTTTTACTTTACATTTTCTTCTTCGAAAAGTAAGAATCAAAGGTTTAATTAGTGCTTTATATTTAATTCTTTATGGAATTGTCCGTTTGTTTCTTGAAGGTTTAAGACAGCCTCAATTTATTATGTATTATTGGGGAACTATTCCCGTTAATCAAATTTTAAGTGGTATTTTAATTTTTGTTGGAATAATACTTGCAATTATTTTCACACTATTACCGAGATGGAAAAAGAAGAAAGAACAAAAAGAGAAATTGCCTTAAAAATAATGTGTTTTATTTCTTTCTTTATTTATTTATCATTAATTTTTTTTAGTATTGTTTTTTCCTGGAAAATTCATTTTGTTTGGTTTTCTATTGCAATTTTGTTAATTGGCGGATTATTAATTTTAAAAAGTATTTTTTACAATCTTGATTCTTCGCTTTTTCTTGGTATTTTACTTTTTTTATTTGGTATGCTTGGAATTTTTAATTTATATTTTGACTTTAATAATCTTTTGGGCTTGTATTTTTGTGTTATTTCTTTTTCTTCAATAATTATATTTTTTATATTTCGTCAAAAATTTTATTTGGTTTTATTTTCAATGTTTGCAATTGAAGGGTTTTTAGTGATATTATTAAATGAATTAAAAGTTGAAGTTGTTTTCTTTTGGGCAGTTCAGGGAATTTATATTTTGATTATTTTATTATTGCTCTATTATACCTTTTTAAATTACCGTACAAAATAATTATCATTAAAGGTAAGTTTGTATTAAAATGATCACTCCAACATATAGCAGAAATTTTTTTAGGGGGGGGTAAGTTAGTGTTTAGTTGTGAAAAAAACGGATATAGTAAAAATGAAGTTGATACTTACATACAGTCTTTAACAAGTGAAACTGAATTATTACGCAATCGACTTTTAATAATAGAATCGGATTTTAAAAAGTTGAAAGAACGTGAAAATGAAATTAAAAAAAATGGTGAAACAATTTCAATTGCTTTAACTGCTGCAATTGAAAAAGCAAAAGCAATTGAATTAAGTTCAAAGAACGTTTTTCAATTAAAAATTCAACAACTTTCTCTTCTTTACAAAAGATGGGAGAAATTACTTAATGAAATTCTTGAAAAACATCCCGAAATTGAAAGTGTGAGCAATATTAGTTTTATGCTCAATGATTTTAAAAAAGCGATTGAAAATGTAATTAAACAAAATTTTGAAATTATTGTAACATCTTCAAAAGAGGATGCTACAAAGCAATTGATTAATAAAATGTCTTCTTTTAAAAATAATTCTAAAAAAGAAAAAAACATTCAAATAAAGCGTGGTAATCTAAATTTTGATTTGCTGACTGGTCAAAGTGAACTCAAAAGAATGGAAGAAAAATCTATGGTAAAACCAATTACAAATCTAAAACTTGAAAAAGAGGATAAATTTGACACTTTGGCAGAAAAATTTTTAACAAAAGAAAGTGAAGAAAATTCGGTTTACGAAAATTTGTTTACAAAGCAATTTACAACTTTTGATAACGGTTTTGATTTACAAGAAGCAATTAGTCCCAAAAGTAGTTTGGAAGAAATCATGAAAGCATTTGATTTTTTTAATTCATCACAGGAAAATGCTTAAAAATACAAGAAAAAATTATTTTTAATGTTTAATTAAAAAATATTTTTAGACGAAGTTTCGAAGTGATATATAATTTCTTAAACTTATTAAACTTACTTTGTAATTTTGTTTTTATTAAATTTAAAAACGTTTAAATTCCTTGACAAGAAAAGTTTCTTGTGATATATTTTTATCATTGAAGAAGAGATTTGAAAAACTCTCACCGGTCGAATTTTGTTTCTGACAAGGTTAAAAATCAAAATATAATTTTTAAAATCTTTAATTTTGAATTTTAATTAGTGAAGTTTTCAATTCTTTGAAAACTTCATTTGTTTTTAGGGTAATTAAAAAGAATTACTATTAATAACAAGCAAATGACATTGAAAAAATTTTTTTTAATATTTATTGTCATTTGAAATCAATTTATAGGGAGGGTATTCATATTTTTAAACCATATCTAATTAACGAGCAAATCGTTACAAAAGAGGTTCGCTTAATTGGCGAAAACGGAGAACAATTAGGCATTTTGCCACTTTATAAAGCAAGAGAAATTGCCAAAGAAAAAGATTTGGACATTGTTTTAATTTCTTCAAGTTCACTTCCTTATGTTTGCAAAATTATGGACTACGGTAAATTTAAATTTGAAACTATAAAAAAAGAAAAAGAAATGAAAAAGAATCAAAACATTTCTGAATTAAAAGAAATTCAATTATCAATGACAATTGACATTCATGATATTGAAACAAAAGCACGTCATGCAAACAAATTTCTTCAAATGGGAGACAAAGTTAAAATTGTGCTTCGCATGAAAGGAAGACAACAAGCATATTCTGTAAACGGAATTAAAATAGTTAAGGATTTTCAAGATAGACTTTCTCAAAACGGAATACCCGATAAAGAACCAGAAATAATTGGAAGAAATATTGTTTCAATTATAACACCTAAAAAATAGTATTTTATTAAACCTATTTTTTTGAGAATTCACATTAAATTTTAATTAAAAAAAAAGATAAAAATTTTATTAAAGTAAATAGCAGCAGAAGCGAATTTAAATGATTTTGCAAATTTAAATACGAGCAAGGAATTGTCCTTTAGGTAATTAATTTGGAGCAAAAGCATTCAACGACTTCGTCAATGCAGTTAATATAAAAGGAGAAAAAAATGCCAAAAATAAAATCACATAGCGGTGCTAAAAAGCGTTTTCATGTTACCGCTAGCGGAAAAGTTAAACACGCAAGACCAAACCGTGGTCATTTTTTAACCGAAAAGTCGACAACGAGTAAAAGAAAATTAAGAAAAGGAAAATTCCTTTCCGGTAAAACTGCAAAAAATGTTAAAAAGATGATTAACGGATAGGAGGAAGAAAAATGAGAATAAAAAGAGCTGTTACAGGATTAAAGAAAAGAAGAGCAATTTTAAAGCAAGCAAAAGGCTACTGGGGTGCAAGAAGTAAACTTGTTGGTGTCGCACATCAAGCAGTTATGAAAGCAGGAATGTATGCTTACATTGGAAGAAGACTTAAAAAAAGAGATTTTCGTTCTCTTTGGATAACAAGAATTAATGCTGCTTGTAAGCAAAATGGAATTTCTTACAGTAAATTTATGTTTGGTTTAAAACAAGCAAATATTAATTTAAATAGAAAAATTTTAGCAGAATTAGCAGTTAATGACGCAAAAACATTTAGTAGTTTAGTAATGAAAGTTAAAGCTTAAACAATATTCACTGTAAATTTTGCATTAGTGTATTATTTATGTTAAACTAATATTATGAAAATAACTTCAACAAGCAATCAATTTATAAAAGATTTAAAGAAGCAAAAAGCCAAAAATAGGTTTTTGCTTTTTTTGGATACTCCAAAGTTGGTTGCTGAAGGTTTAAATGCTGGATTTAATCCAAAATATATTTTTGTTGAAATAGGAAAACATTTTGATTTTTTATCCAAAATTGAAGTAATCGAAGCTTCTTCGCAAATTATTAAAACTTTTTCAAATGTGGAAGAAAATGCAGGAATAGTTGGTGTTTTTTCTTTTGAGAAAAAGGAATTTAAAAAACCTATTGGAAATTTTTTAGTTTTGGATAATATTCAAGACGGGGGAAATGTTGGAACTCTTTTAAGAAGTGCTTTGGGTGCTGATTTTAAAGAAGTTTTCTTACTTGATTGTGCCTCAGTTACAAATGAAAAGGTTATAAGAAGTTCTGCGGGTGCGATTTTTAGATTAAACATTTATGAAATGACAAAAATAGAATTTATTTTAAAATTTAAAGAGAAAAATTTGTTTTATGCAGATATGAAAGGAAAAAACATTTTTGATTTGAGCTTAAAACCACCTCAGCATTTAGGGCTTGTTGTTGGAAATGAAGGCAGTGGAGTGAGTAATGAATTAAAAGAAATTTGTTCAGGATCGTTTTCGGTGCCTATGAAAAATTCACTTGAAAGTTTAAACGCTGCTGTAAGTGGAAGCATTATAATGTTTTGCTTAACAGCAAAATAATGAATGTTTAATTATTAATAATTATGTGTTTTTTAATTAAATCATAATCAATAACGATATTTTTGATTAATTATTAGAAAGTCAAATTGGCAACATAAACGAGGTAATTTTGACATCTTTAATTGCATTGAAAAAATGAAGTTTGGGAAATTTTGCAAAAATTGAATGCATGATTAAATTATCATATCGGTTTAAATTTTAGCAAAAACAATTAAAACAAATTCGTTTATACTATTATTACCGCATAAGTGCGGAAAGGAGAAAATATGTCTGGTCATTCAAAGTGGAATAATATAAAAAGAACAAAGGAAAAAACCGATGCTCAAAAAGGAAAAATTTTTACTAAATTAGGGCGTGAAATTGCAGTTGCTATTAAAATTGGCGGGGGAGATCCAGAAACTAATAATAGACTTCAAGATGCAATCTTAAAAGCAAAGCAAAATAATATGCCTAATGACAGTATTATGCGTGCAATAAAAAAAGCATCAGGGAGTGGAGAGGGTGAAAATTTTGAAGAAGTAGTTTATGAAGGCTATGGAATTGGTGGAGTTGCTGTTATGGTTAAAACTTTAACAGACAATAAAAACAGAACAGCAAGTGATGTACGACATGCTTTTGACAAATATGGTGGTTCACTTGGTTCTAACGGTTGTGTTTCTTATTTGTTTTCAAAAAAAGGTTTAATTATTATTGATAAATCTAAAATTGATATAAACAAATTATTTGAAACAGCAATTGAGGTTGAAATTGAAGATATTGAGGAATATGATGATTCTGTTGAAATTACAACATTACCCGAGAAATTAAGTTACGTGGCCGAATTTTTGAAAAATGCAGATTATAATGTTTTAAGTTTTTCGATTGAACAAATTCCTTCAATTTACATACAACTAGACGAACAAAAACGGGCTACATTTGAAAAAATGCTTGAACGCTTGGAAGAATTAGATGATGTTCAAGATGTTTTTCATAATGCTGAAAATTATTAAACTAAAGTAAAAAGTTTACCTTTCAAAATATTATTTGTTTTAAGAAAAAAATTTACTCAAAATAATTAAAATTGTTTTGGTGATATATTTTTTAATTTTTTTGATATATTTTTAAAAAATAATTTACAAACACAAATATATTTGATAAATTAATTAGTAATTTCTTACAAAGGAGAACTAAAAAGATGTTTATATTAAACACAAAAATAGATGTTTTTAATCGAAATTTTGATGCTTCACCAACAAGAATTGTTTTAAAATCGAAAGATGGAATAGGAATGGCTATTTATTATTTACTAACCCATATTGTTTTAAAAAAATCACATTATGCAGTTTTACAAAAAATAAATGATGAAGATACTGAAAAATATGTTTATTCAATATCTAGAGAAAAAAATGGTGAAGTAGCTTTTGATTTCGTTAAAGAAGAAAAAATTAAAAAAGCAGTATTTGCTGAATGTGATACTTTAAAAGCACGAAAAGATTTGGCTGATAGTTTAAGATTAAAAAATATGGATTTTAATTTAATCTAATTTTTTAACAAATTTGGGTTTGTTATAAAATTATTTTTTATTATAAATTTTTATTTAATAATATATTTGGAAAATTAAAATATTTTAGTTAAAATATATGAGTAATTAAAATGGGGCTATATTTAGTTGATAGTTAATTTTACTATAAGAGGAGTGTTTAAAAATATGTTTGATTTAATTATTGTTGGTGGAGGACCTGCAGGATTAACATGTGCTCTTTATGCTCAACGAGCAGGATTAAAATCAATTGTTATTGAAAGATTGATTCCAGGAGGACAGGTTGCAATTACTTCGAAAATTGAAAATTATCCTGGCTTTGAAAAAATTGATGGAACTGAACTTTCGGTTAAAATGTTTGAGCAAGCAACCAAACATGGTGCTGAAGTTGAATTTAGTGATGTTTTAGAATATCATCTTGAAGGTGCTGAAAAATCAGTAAGAACTTACAATGGTGAAATTAAAGGTAAAACAATTGTTCTTTGCATGGGTGCAAGTGCAAAACAACTTAATGTTGAAAATGAAAGAAAATATATTGGCAAAGGGATTAGTTATTGTGCAACCTGTGACGGTACATTTTTTAAAGATAAAAACGTTGCTGTTGTCGGCGGAGGTAACACATCACTTGAGGATTGCATATATTTATCACAGTTAGTAAAAAAAATATACCTAATTCATAGACGTGATGCTTTTCGTGGTGAAGACAAAATGGTGAAATCAATTATGGATTTAACAACGGGTGAAAATCCTAAAATTAAACTCGTTTTAAATTCAACAGTAAAATCACTTTTAGGTGAAGAAAAAATTAGTGGAATTGAGGTTGAAAACAAAGTTACAAAGGAAATCAAAAAACTGGATATTGAAGGACTTTTTGTTGCTATTGGAAGAAAACCAGACACAGATCTTGTTAGTGATTTAATTAAATTAAGTGAAAATGGATACATTATTACGAATGAAAAAATGCAAACAAACATCAAAGGTGTTTTTGCTGCTGGGGATGTGCGTGAAAAAACATTAAGGCAAATTGTTACTGCTGCGAGTGATGGATCAATTGCTGCAATTTCCGCACTTGAATATATTCGTGGAGGTTAAATTGCTTTTAATTAAACATTCCTCAATTCACAAATAAATTTTTAACAATATATCCTTTATTAAGGAGTTTAATGTGAAAATTGAAAATGGAGAATTAAGAATTGAGAATGAGGATTTTAATAATGCCTATTTAATAAGTAAGCTTTCTAATTCACTATTTTCTATTTTTGATTGTCGCTCAATGACTTTTTTAATAGGAAAAGATATAAATTCTAATATAAATGAAATTGAATTAACATTAGCAGAAGGACTCCGTAAGCTTGGTGCTAATGTTTTTTTATTGGGTGTTACAACAGCTTCAGCAATTTCATTCGCAACAAAAAGTTACAAAGCTGTAGCATCAATTTTTTTTAAAAGTTCAAACCAAAAAAATAAGCATCTTACAATTCAAATTTTTAATGGTAACGGATTTAAAATTACAGACGAACAATTAAGTGCGCTTGAATATCGTTTTTTTAATCTTTGTCCATTAAATCCTAAAGCACAAACAGGCAGGGCATTTATTAAACCTTTTTTTAATGAAGAATATCTTTTGGAAATTTGTAAATTTAAAAATTTTAAAATGAATAAGTTTAAAATTTTTGCTGATTTAGACTGCGGTAGTGCCTATGAAATTTATCATCAATTTTGTACCTTTTTAGGTTTTGATGATTTTTCTATTAATAGTTTTTTAGATAAAGAAAAAACAAAAAATGAAGACGAAAATAATCAAATTAATGAAGATAGATTAAGATTTGATTTTTTAAATAATTACATAAACGATAACAGACTTTTATTTAATGAAAAAAAAGAAGTTCTCAAATTAAAGGACGAAATATTTTTTAATAATACAAAAAATGACCAAGAAATTATGAAGATTTTTCCCCATTGTGATTATTTTATTAAATTTGATGAGGAGTGTGAAAAGCTTACAATTTTTGAAAAAAATGGGAAAATTATTGAAGGAGATGTTTTACTTGCAATTTTTGCAAAAATGATGAAAAAGTCGGGAAAAAAAGTAAAAGTTGTAACGACATTTTTTACGAATAATGAAATTTTAAATTATTTTGAAAAAAATAAGATTGAATACTCAATTTCCAAATCTGATAATTTAACAAATGATATACTAAAAAAAAATGCTGATTTGGGCGGGGAAAAATTTGGCAGAATTATTAATTTTAATTATTCGAATTTTTCCGATGCATTTTTAACTTTACTTATTTTTTTGAATGCTATAAATTCAAATGCGGAAATAATCGAAGAAGTTTTGTCAATAAAATTCAATTACCAAAGATTAAAAAAACTTCCTTTCAAAAAGGAAGTGATTGAAGGAAAAATTTTTAAAGAAGTTTTGCATAACTGTGAAGCTCTTTTAGAAAACAGCGGGAAAATAATTGTTAAAAAAATCAATAATAAAATTATTATTTTTGTTGAAAGCGAAGATAAAAAATTAGCAGATGAAATAATACATGATATAGAAGATATTTTTTATAATTGTTAATTCCTATAACCGCAATTTTCGCATTTGACATTTTTTTCAACTCTGCTACCACAATATTTGCAGATAACATATTCTTTTTCAAGTTTGTTTTCATCTTCATTTTCTTCAGTTATTTCAGTTGATTTTGTAAAAGTTTCAGTGTGAGTTTTTTCAAAAAATTGATTTATTTTATTGCCAGTTAAATTATGTTTTTTTAATGTTCTAATTACAGTAGTTATAACAAAAACAATAATAAAAATTATAAGAGGTGAAAAAGCAAATTCCATAATGTTATCCATTTGTAAAAATTCTCCTTTCTAAAGAAAAATAATTAATTTATATTTCACAATATTAATCATCTTCTTTTTTCTCGTTTGTTGATTGGGCTTTTTCTTTTAGTTCTTTGTTTTCTATTTTGATTTTTTTAGTATTTTCGGCATTAATTTTTTTCTGAAGATTAAGTAAATAATCTGCAGAATTCATTTCTTTCATTTTTTCAATCAATTTTTCTTTTGAATTAACAAGTGAGGTATGCTTTGAAGCATAGGTTTTAAATTCTTTTTCTGCTTTTCTATCTATCACCGTCCCTTTTTCTTTTCTATTTTCAGCAAGACGTTTTTTGTTGTTTTCTTCTAATTGTGAGATTTCATTTTCGAGATTTTTTAGTTTCTCGTTAAGCTCTTTTAATTCAATATCACGTTTTTCTTCGGCTAAAACTCTGTAAATATCATAAGAAACAGATTTTCTTCTATCATATTCGGTCTTGATTTTAATATGTTTTTTAAATTTAAATTTTTTAAAGATTACACCAACAACTGCAATAATCATTGCAAGTGCAAAAATTAATGAAGGAGCAAGTAACCAATTAAAATTATTTGAGTTTTGTTCATCATCAGTTTCTTCATCAGTTGTGTCTTCCTCAAAAGTTGTTGAACCAACTATGCTCATTGTTTTTTGTGTTTCGTCATCGTATGAGTCAACTATGGTCTTGTAATCTTCGCTTGAAATTTCAGTTAAAGTAAAATTATCAACATAAAGATGTAGTGTTTTTGTATTTAGTGAAGAAAGGGTAAATTTTAATTGAACGTTGGTTGATTTGTCAGCATTTACAATAATTTGATATTCTGTCCATTCTCCATTTGTTCTTATATTTTCAACTTTTCCATCTACTCCAACAAGGGAAAAAATAGCACTGTAGTTTTCAGGAGAGGATAGTGTACCATCAAGAATTTTGCTAAGTTCATTATTTGTTAAACTTAATTTTGTTTGTAAAAAAACCGAAAATTTGTAAATTTTTCCCGAAGTTAATGATATTTTAGATTTTGAAGTTAAGCTATAGGTTGCTTGAGAATGAGTTTGAATAAACATTATGTTCTTTATTAAATTTTCATTAGTAAAATTAAAAATTTCTTTAATATTATTTGATCCATTAATAATTCCGCTTTCGGCAATAGGGTCTGAATTTGGGTTTTGATTTCCGCTTTCTAAAGCTCCGTTCCATGTTTCTGTTGGAATAATGCCGTAATTATTCGGAGCGAGATTAATGTTTATTAGGGCATTGGTCAAATCTAAAACGGTATTAAAAGCATTTTGAGTTTGAATTTTTGTATTCCATTGTTCTGTTGAAAAATTAGAAAGTGTTGTGATGTCAATATTGTCAATAAAAACATATCCAATTGATTTTTGTTTTTCAGTTCCTAAAGATAAAACAAGCTTCAATGAAGTAACAGTTTTTCCGCCACGAATTGTAATACTAAAATTTTCCCATTCATTACTTGTGCAATTTTCTTTTTCAAATACTTTTGAGTTATCTTGGTTAATTAAGGAAATATTAAAATTTACTGGTTCATTTGATAAAGGAAGTGTTCGAAAGGAAAAAGATAAATTATAAAAATTTCCGTCTGCTACTGTAAAAGAATCGCTTGTTGAATTTTGAAACGAAGTTGTTTTATTCCAAAGCATCAAAACATTATTTGTTTCTTTTGTTGTGTCTTTGATGAAACCTTGAGGATTTCCAGGATTAAAATTTGTTCCATATGCAAGTTTTTCATTTTCATTGAGATAATTATCACTCATGAAATAATTTGAATTAGTGTTAATAATGCCATATATATTGTTATTTTCGTCTTCTTTTACTGATGTGAAATTATCAGGTTTAACAGGAAAAGTATAATAATTTGATATTTCTTCAGGATTTTCAGCAGGAATTTTAATTAAAGTAGTCGAACCTTTATTAAATGTTCCATTAGTAATTGATGTTGAACCGCTCATACTGTCAACTTTTAACTCAAGTTTTTTTGTTGTTGAATTTTCAGTTGCTTTAGCAAATTCTGCGGTTGATAATGCTTCGATTAAAATATTATCAAAAACAACACTTCCAGATGAAGGAGTTTCTTCACTTCCAAGCCATAACTCTATGACGACTGAAGTATCAAACAATGAATGTCCTTTTAAATAAAAAGAATAAGTGTTATAGTTGTTTAAAATTTCATTTGTTGGATTTGAAGTAATAGAAATTGAAGTTGCGTCAGGAGTATCAAATTTATCACGCTCATCATCGGTCATTCCTTCGTAAAAATTTTTAACATCGTCATTTTCTTTGATTACAATTCTTGCAGTTGTATTTTCACCAACTTTAGCATTAATATTTATTTTGTAAATTGCAAAACGTGGAAGAGCAATATTAACAGATTTATATCCAAAAGCGAAAGGGGGAGTTTGCTCACTTGCTAACAAAAGAGCATAATCTCCACCCATCTTATCGTTTCCAAGCGGAGAAAAACCACGACTTAACATATCACTTTCATGGGTAACATTAACAACATTATAAATAATAGTATTTTCCGTTGTCGAGGAAGGAAATGCATTAATTGCACTCCAGTCAGTTAATTTGCCATCGGTATTATTTGGATTTGTAGGTTCAAAATCATTATTTTTAATTAATTTTTCAGTAATAAAATTTTTTTCAATAACAACTTTTTTTGCTTTTGAACTTTCTAAAGATATTTGGTCAAAGTGAGATTTTGTCAATTTCTCTCCCTTAATATTATCAAAAAAAACTGCATTATTTGATGTTATTCCATTATTTGTTCCAAGCCAAAGTTCAAAATTAACGGTTTCAGAAATAGAACCTGTTTCAATAAAAAAATCATATTCGTTCCAGAAATACGCATCTGTGCCAATCTTTTCAAATGTAATTGTGTTATTTTTAATTCCCGTGAAATAAATTGAAGCCTGGGCACCAAGTTCAACTTTAACTAAAACTGAAAAATGATAATAACAATATGGAGAAAGTGTTATTGAATTTGATTTATATCCTTGAGAATATGTGTTATTGTTAGAATTTGTATTGCGTGCATTGATCATTAAAATTTTTGTGTCATTAGTGTCCGCCATTTTTGTTTGAGGATTTTCACTTAAATGATAAGACGATGTTTTGTATTGGTCAAAATTTTTGGAATTTGTGTTAATTATTCCAGATGTTGCCAAACTGTTTGTTTTTAATTTTTGCCAACCACTTGGTGATTCTAAATAATAAGCATTTGGATTTGAATTAAAATTTCCGTTAGTTATTGTAACCGTTGTCGATGCTTCTACATAATTTGAGTTTTTTAAATTTGGTAAAAAATATCCCAAAGAAAAAGAAACTAATATTAAGGCAAAAACAAAAAAAAATGTGATGTTTTTGTTGAGGATTCTTGTAAATTTCATATAATTCCACCTGTAAAATTTTAATTAATACTCTAGTATATAACAAAGAATAAGTAAAATCAAATATTTTTCATTTTTTTTAGAACAATATATTAGCGTTATGTTGTTATTTTTTCAAAATAAACAATAACATTAATCATTAAGTCTAATTAATTTAATTTGCAATGCAAAAAAAAACTTGTTGATTTAAAATTGAAGCTAGTTTTTAAAGTTTACTTAATTATATTTTTCAATTTTAAAATTTTTAAAAGGTATAAAAATGTCGAAAAAGAAAAAAGATAAGAAAATTAATAAAAAAGATATTTTTATAATCATTTTAGCTTCAATTCTAACCGGCTTTACCAATGGTTTTTTTGGTGGGGGTGGAGGCATGCTTTGTGTTCCTCTTTTAGAAAGTAGTTTAAAAATAGATAATAAAAAAGCACATGCAACAACTATTGCAGTTATTGTGCCTTTAAGTTTGATGAGTTCGGTTGTTTATATTTTTAAAAATGAAATGGATTGGATGAAAGTCCTTTTTGTTTCAATAGGTGTTGCAACAGGCGGTTTTTTAGGAGCAATGCTTTTGAAAAAATTAAATTCGAAAATTATTAGATCTATTTTTGCAATAGTTATGTGCGTTGCTGGTATTTTAATTATTTATAAGTAGAAGGAAAGTAATGGAAATATTTTTATTGATTA
Source organism: uncultured Christensenella sp. (assembly GCA_964554475.1). Lineage (GTDB taxonomy): Bacteria > Bacillota > Clostridia > Christensenellales > UBA1242 > CAJKWP01. Next base: position 17,494 of record CAZKOT010000010.1, on the reverse strand, counting down.
TATTTGGTGTTTTGGCGGGAATAATTGGTGGTATGGGAATGGGTGGTGGAACTATTTTAATTCCTTTATTAACCGTTTTTTTAAATGTTTCTCAAAAAATAGCACAAGGTTTGAACTTAATTTGCTTTCTTTTTTTAGCCACTGCTTCGCTTATTGTTCATTTTAAAAATAAAATGATTGAAACAAAATTTTTATGGTTAATAATTATTTCTGGAATTTTGTTTAGCATAGGAGGCTCGCTTTTAGCAAATTACCTAGATTCAAAAATTTTGAAAAATATTTTTGGAACGTTTTTAATTTGTCTATCTATTTATGAGTTTTTAAATGTTTTTAGAAAATGCAAAAAAGTGTAAACAAAAATGCAATTTTTTTTATGAAGTTTGATGAAGGTTTTGATGCTTAAAATTTAAAAAAAATTGTTTTTGCAAAAGCTTAAGAACATTTTTCTATAGACAAAGTTGAAATAATTGTGATATGATTTAATAACATAGACTTCTTGCTAATTATTATTGAAAGAAGTATTATGTTTAAAGAAATAATATTTCTACAGGAGAAAAATATGATTGACAAAAATATTTGTATTGGATGCGGAGCATGTATTGGAGTTTGTCCAACGAAAGCAATTTCATTTGATGGTGAAGGAAAAGCACAGATTGATGAAAATATATGTATTAAATGTGGAACTTGCGAAGCAATTTGTCCTGTTCAAGCAATAAAAATTAATTACTAGTTTTTTTAATCTTGAGTTTGCATGACTTTTAATATAAGTTTCGCATTCTTTTTACTTGTAATAAAAAATGAATTTTATAAGGGGTAGTATGGAAAGGGTTGCAGTTATACAATTAGATTCAATGAATCTTAGACTTCTTTTAGTTGAAGTTGAAGGAATTTATTTTCGAATATATGATGAAATTTCTGAAAGTTTAAAACTTGGAAAAGATATAAATTCAAATGGAATGATTAATGTTGCTAATTCATCATCTACATTAAAAATTTTAAAAATGTTTAGAAAGGTTTGTGATATAAATAATGTTACAAAAAATTATTCGATTGCAACTGAAATTTTTAAACATGCGAAAAATGAAAAAAGTTTTTTTGAAGAAATTTATAACAATACCGGTTTTAATTTTTCAATTCTTTCGGCAGACGAAGAGGTGCGAATTATTTATTCGGGTATTATAAATAGTATTGATTGTCCCAAAGGTGTTTTATTTAATGTTGATTACAATACTACATCAATAATATATTTTAACAGAAGAAATATTGTTAAATATACAATTTTAGAGTGGGGAAGTTTAAATCTTGCTGAAAAGTATGAAAAAGAAAATGGAACTAATAATGAAAAATATAATAAAATGATTTCTTTCATTGAGGAAGAAATTAAAAAAATTATTGATGAAGATGAAGTTGTTGGTGACGCTTTCATTGGAAGTGGAGTCAGTTTTTTGAATTTGGGTAAACTTGCAAGAAAAGCACTTCACTTTCCTTTAAATCTCGAAAACAATTATGTTATTTCAAATGAAACTATTAAAAATGTTTATAGCTTTGTTGAAAGTTTAGATTTGGACAAAACTATTAAATTAAAGGGAATTTCTTCTGAAAGAGCGGATATGCTTGCAAGCGGAACATGTATAATTTTAGCACTTGCGAATATTTTTAAATTTGAAAATTTAACGATTTCTTCAGGCAATTTTCGTGACGGAATAATTTATAACAATATTGTAACTGAGGTTTTGGATAAACCTCTAAGTGAAATGCTTGCATATTCACTTGATTCAATTAGATTGTTTTATGACAAACTTAAACCTGAAAATAATCATCTTTACGATTTAACCTTAATTCTTTTTAAACAAATAAAAGTTCTGCATAAACTTAATAGGTATTATGTTAAAACGCTAAAAATTGCTGCATATTTGAATGAAAGCGGCAAAAGAATTAATTTTGATAATCATGTTGAGTCTTCTTTTGATGTAATCCTTCACTCTAGAATAAATGGTGTTTCACAAAAAGAAATATTACTTGCAGCATTTGCTTCTCTTTGTCAAAATCCTGATTCGTTAAATTTGTCCGATTGGGTAAAATATAAAGAGTTACTAAATGAAGAAGACCTTGATGCAGTTCGAAAAATTGGAATGATAATTAAACTTGCAAAAGCACTTGACAAGTCAAAAAATGGTGCTGTTGAAGACATTAGTTGTGATATTTTGGGAGATTCTGTTATACTAAAAACAATTGTTAATTGTGATGCAAGTTTCGAAATTTTACTTGCAAACAAAATTGCTCCCGAATTTAAAAAAGTTTTTAAAAAAAATTTACAGGTGATTTGATTTTTCCGTTAGGAAATCAAATTCCAAAATTAATTGAGAAAAATTGATAAAAGCATTTACTGTTTGCATAAAATAATAAATTATAAATCTTATTCAATATTTATCAATGCTTAATTTAATTACCAAAAAGGAAAAGTTATGAAAAAAAAGTTTTTAATTTTAGTTTCTCTTTTACTTGGTGTTTTTGCCTTCAGTGGTTGCTCAACAACTCGTGAAGCAATTATTTTTCCAGATTATGTTCAAGCAACTGATGAATATGGTCAAGCACAACTTATTGCAGCTAATGCAGTTGAATCTGTTGTTACAGTTTTTATTGCTAACACTAGTGATAGTATTGTAAGTTTTGGAAGTGGAGTTGCAATTGCTTCGGGTGGATATATTGCAACAAATTATCATGTTGTTGCAAATGTTGTTGAAACGCCTGGACATTATCATGTTGTTGTCTCTCATAACAATAGTGAAGAAAAACATGATGCTGAAATTCTTTGGAGTAGTTATATTTTAGACCTTGCGATAATTAAATGTCAACATGGACTTTTAGAGTGTGATTTGCAACCAGTTTTAACCGAAGATAGGTTTGTTTTTCCTGAGGATAGTGATATTGATCCTTTGAGATCACTAGAAATGGTTATTGCAATTGGAACACCCATTGATCCATCCCTTCAAAATTCTGTTACTTTGGGTTATATTTCAAGTTCAGAAGGACGCTTTAGTACTTCGGGAGGACTTGTTTATGAAAATTTAATTCAACATATTTCACCTATTAATCATGGGAATAGTGGAGGACCTCTTTTTGATTTGCAAGGAAACGTTATTGGACTCAATACACTTGGAAATGATGATGCGAATAGTTTATTTTTTGCTGTTCCAATTTATCCTATAAAAGAAATTATTTCAAGAGTTGTTGCCGATAACAATTGGAGAGATGGAAAACTTGGTATTTCAGGGGTTGATAAATATCAAGCATATGAATATAACCATGATACTAATCTTTCTAATGATGTTCCTGATTTCACTGAAGACGGAGTTTTGATTATTGAAGACCCTGACGTAACTTCACCGTCATTTGGAAAACTTGATGAAAATGATGTTATAAAGGGAATTACAGTTAATGAAAAATATTATGAAGTTAGTATTCGTAATAATCTTTTATATCCGCTTTTAAAAGCAAACATAGGCGAAACTGTTACAATTCATTTTGGTGATGAGGGTAGTAGTTCTATTTCAACAGTTGACATAACTCTTTACTATCCACTTTAAAAAATACTTGAATATTTATCTTTATTATTTCAAAGATAAAATATAAGAAATAAAAGGAGAATAAAATGAAAAATTGTAAATGAAAAAAAACACTTATCATTTTTCATTTTTATTAACTATGTTTGAACCTAATCTAATAATTGAATTTGGAGGAGGAAATACTTCCATATTAAAAAAAAATAGCGGTTTAATTTTGAAAGAGCCGTCATTTTTAGCATCTGTTCAAAATGGTGAGAGTTATCAAATTAAAGCAATAGGACAAGAGGCAAAAAAACTTGGAATGATTGAAGATTCAAATATAAATGTTTTTTCTCCTTTTTCTGAAGGCAAAGTGTTTAGTCATAAGTATTCAGTTGTGTTATTAGATTATTTGTTAAAACAATTAAAAGCTAAAAAATTTAATAATTCTGCGGTTGTTTGTGTTCCTTGTGGGCTTGAACCTTCAGAACATGAATCATTTGCTAATCTTTGTCACTCTTGCTCTATTAATAGAGTTAAGTTTGTTCATTCAGTTGCGGGTATTGCTTTTGCTAATGGATTGAATACATATTCTCCAAAATATAAATTTGTGGTTGATATTGGGGCATCAACTACAGATGTCGCTGTTGTTTCATTTTCAGGTATTGTTTTTGGGGCAACACTTTGTATTGGTGGACGAAGTATGAATCTTGCAATTGAAAATATGGTAAAAGAAATTTATTCGGTTAAAATTTCCATGTCGACTGCCGAAAAAATAAAAGAAGAACTTGCAACTCTTCTTGATAATGACACTTCAATTATGCGGGTACAGGGTTATAATCTCGAAACTGAGACTGAAACTATTATTACAATAAAAGCAGAAGATGTTAAAAAAGCTCTTATTCCATATTATATTGAAATTTCACATTTAATTGAAACTACATTAAATCTTTGTAATGATTATATGTTAATGGAATTTAAACAAACAGGACTTTTATTTAGTGGAGGATGTAGTAAAATAACAGGTCTTGAACGTTTTTTTAAAAACAGATTACAACTTCCTGTTATTGTCTCTGAAGATTGTGATGACGATGTTATGAAAGGTGTACAAATGTTATTAAAAAATAAAGAGTTATTAAATAAAATATGTTTTTGATTTTGTCAAAAAATGGGATTTAATAAAAAAGTCGCTAATTCTAAAAGAAGAAAGCGACTAATTTTTATTAAATAAATTATTTGTTTTAATTTAAAAGCCTTCTATAATCATTTTGTCAGCAACTAATGCAATAAACTCTCCATTAGTCGGTTTTTCGTTTGCATCATAAACTTTAATTTGAAAAACTGAATTAATATTTTCGATTTTTCCCCTATTCCAAGCGACTTCAATTGCATGACGTATTGCGCGCTCAACTTTACTTGCACTTGTTTCAAATTTGTCGGCTATTGATGGATATAGTTTTTTTGTTATTGAATTAATGATTTCAGGATTATCAATTGACATTTTTATTGCTTCTCTTAAGTATTGATAACCTTTAATGTGAGCAGGTATACCAACCGTAATAAAAATATTCGTAATTTTTTCTTCAAGAACTTTGTTTTTTGTTCCTTTTCCATTAATTGTAATAGGTGGCTTGCTATTACTTGCAAGCTCATTAATTCTTTTTCCTAAAATGTTTTTGTCTATTGGTTTTATCATAAAGTAAGATGCTCCTTCATTCATTGCTTTTGCGATGAATCCTTCGTGTGAAAGTGATGAGCTAATGATTACTTTCGGCGCATTTACTGTTTCTTTTAATTTGCTCAAGACTTCAAATCCGTCAAGACTACTTAGGACAATGTCTAGAATTAGAATATCTACTTTATTATTTTTTAAAAACTCTAAAGCTTCAACTCCATCTGCTGTTGTTCCCACGATTGTAAACTGTTCATTGAAATATTCTTCTAACTCTTTCCTAAAATTCTCACTGTTGTCTGCAATATAAATTTTTATTTTTTCCATTTTATCCCCCTTTTTATTTGGATAAAACAAGAATAGCATAGTGTTTAATTAGAATTAAAAGCTGATTTTTAATTATTTAAAAATGTTTTATCATAAAACGAAGGAAAAATACGAAAAATGTCGTAAATAATGTCAAAAGTTAAAAATTAATAGAGAAATGACTTAAAAAAAATAAAAAAAATTAAATTTGTTTTAAAGAAGTAAAATTGATTTTAATTACTAATTAAACTAGATATTTTACATTTTTTTAAAAAATTATTATATTTTTATTTTTGCATCAAGTTAATAATAATATAGAAATGCAAAATTGTAAAGATACATTTTTTAAAAATATAAATACAAAATTATTTATAAAGAAACGTTTTACGAATTGAGTTAAATACAAAAATTGACGTTAGACAAAAAAAATAAAAAATTTTTAAAAAATTTGCATAAAATGGTTGACAAGCGCTAATAATGTGAATATAATACTGCTAGCAAAGTCGAAATAAGAGTGCTAAACATTTTTTGATTAGTTTTAAATTTAAGGTAATTTCAAATAAATTTAAGATTGATTTGAGATGTTAACCATTAAAGAGAGGTTTTTGTGCAATTAAGCAGTCGAAAACATGAAATTTTGTGTGCCGCTATTGAAGACTACATAAAAGATGCTAGTCCAATTACAAGTAGCGGTGTTCAAATGAAACATGCAATTAAATTAAGCACAGCAACACTTCGTAACGAACTCAATACGCTTGAAGAAATGGGATTCTTAAAACAAATTTACACTTCAGGCGGAAGAATACCAACAGCTGAAGGTTATAGGTATTATGCAAACGAACTAATGCGAAATGTTAAAGTTGACAACAAAACTCTTGAAAAAGTTAAATTAGCACTTGAACAACGAACACGCTCACTTTCTGAAATTGCTTCCGAAATTGCAAAAATAATTTCTCATGCAACAAATTATCCTACTGCGGTACTAGTTAGCGGTTATGATAAATTAATTGTTGAAGGAGTTAGTGTAATTCCACTTATTGACGGAAAACAAGCACTTGCACTTGTGCAAACAAAAAGTGGTTATATCTCAAATGCAATTGAAGCAAAAGCAAGTAAAAAAGAATGTGATGATGCATCAATCTATCTTTCAAAACTTTTTGCTGGTAAGACTATAGGTTTTTTGATTGAAAACATTGAGATGCTAAAAGAAGGAATTAAAAAGCATATTTCAGGTTTTGAAAAAATTATTGGTTTAGTAATTGAAAATCTTAAAACCATAAGTCAGCGAAAACTTCTTGATATTTCGCATGAGAGTTTCAAAGAAATTGCCGAAAAAGGAAAAGCAGAAGATATGCAAAAAATTCTTGCCCTTCTTTCCGATGAAGAAAAACTCTCATCTTCACTTGAGAGAACTGACGGCGAAATTTTTATTGAAGTGGATGACCAGGATGAGCAAATGGCAGGACTTGCACTTGTTAAAGTACCTCTTATAATGGAAGGAAATCAAGTTGCATCAATTGGAGTTTTGGGACCTCAACGAATGGATTATGCTTCAATTACTGCCGCATTAAAGTTGGTTGTTGATGAATTAAAAGGAGGAGAAAAAGGTAATGATTGAAAAAGAAAAAAATGAAAATAATTTGAAAAAAGAAAAAAATGAAGAAACTGATTTAGTTATTAAAGAAGGAACTGAAAAAGAAAAACAAAAAACAAATGAGGAAATTGCAAAAGCAAAACTTAAAGAGGAAAAAAAGAAAAAAGAATCCATTTGTGTAACTGATTGTCTTACTTGTAAAGAAGAACAAGCAAAATCCGAAGAGTTTAAAAATCTTCTTAAAATTACAATGGCAGACTTCGATAACTATAGAAAGCGTTCATTAAATCTTTTAAAAGATGCAAAAATTGAAGGTGAAATTGGAGTGGTGCAAATATTTCTCCCCACACTTGATGCTTTTTCAAAAGCTAAGGAAATGACAGAAGATAAGCAACACCTTATAGGTATTGAAATGCTTGAAAAGGAAATTAAAAATGCTTTGAAAAAAATTGGAGTAAAAGAAATTCATTGTGTTGGAGAAAAATTTGACCCGTTGTTACATTCTGCAATTAGCATATCTCATAATAACGATCTTGAAGACGATATCATAACGCATGTTATTCAAGCAGGCTATACTTACAAAGAGAAAATAATTAGGTATGCTCAAGTAATAATTAATAAAAAAAATACTAAAAAATAATTTTAATGACTAATTACAGTTTACTAATGATTATTAAAGGAAAAAATAAAAAACAATTAAATTAAAAAAAGTGCGGAGCACGAATTAATAAGGAGAATAAAATGAAAATTATAGGAATTGATTTAGGAACAACAAATTCTTGTGTGGCCGTTATTGAAGGCGGACAACCAAAAGTTATTCCAAATGCTGAAGGAGATAACACAACACCATCAGTAGTTGGGTTTACAAAAGAAGGTGAAAGACTTGTAGGTAAAATTGCAAAAAGACAGGCCATTGCAAACCATGAAAACACTATTACATCAATAAAAAGACAAATGGGAACAAATTTTAAAGCAAAATTAGCTGGAAAAGATTATTCTGCACCTGAAATTTCTGCAATGATTTTGCAAAAATTAAAAGCAGATGCCGAGGCATATTTGGGCACAAAAGTAACCCAAGCTGTAATTACTGTTCCTGCTTATTTTAACGACAGTCAACGTCAAGCAACAAAGGATGCTGGAAAAATTGCAGGTTTGGAAGTTTTAAGAATAATAAACGAGCCAACAGCTTCTTCACTTGCTTATGGATTAGACAAAAAAGAGAATAAAAATCAAAAAATTCTTGTTTACGACCTTGGTGGCGGAACTTTTGACGTTTCGATTTTGGAAATTGGCGATGGAGTTTTTGAAGTTCTCTCAACTAACGGAAACACTCGACTTGGTGGAGATGATTTTGATAACAAAATTACTGATCTTTTAGCAGATGAATTCAAAAAACAAGAAGGTATTGATTTGAAAAATGACCGTCTTGCAATGCAAAGATTAAAAGAAGCAGCAGAAAAAGCAAAAATTGAACTTTCTGCAACTCCAAAAACAACAGTTTCATTACCATTTATTACTGCTGACGCAAAAGGACCTAAACATCTTGAATATAGTTTGACTAAAGCGAAATTTGAAAGTCTTATTAGCGATTATGTTAAAGAAACAATTGATTGCTGTAAGCGTGCTCTTTCGGATGCAAAACTTTCAATAGATCAAATTCATAAAGTTATTTTGGTTGGTGGTTCAACACGCGTTCCATGTGTTTATGAAGCGGTTAAAAAATATTCAGGAAAGGAACCTTTTAAGGGAATCAATCCTGATGAATGTGTTGCTATTGGTGCAGCTATTCAAGCCGGAGTTTTAGGTGGAGAAGTTAAAGACATACTTCTTCTTGACGTTACTCCACTTTCACTTGGAATTGAAACATTGGGTGGAGTGTTTACAAAATTAATTGAGAGAAACACAACAATTCCAACAAAGAAATCTCAAATTTTTTCTACAGCATCAGACAATCAGCCCGGAGTTGACATTCACGTTTTACAGGGTGAAAGAGAATTTGCATCACAAAATAAAACACTAGGAAAATTTCAACTTTCTGATATACCTCCTGCACCACGAGGAATTCCTCAAATTGAGGTTACCTTTGATATTGATGCAAACGGAATTGTTAATGTAACTGCAAGAGATTTAGGAACTAAAAAAGAACAAAAAATTACAATTACAGCATCATCAAATTTAACCGATACAGAGGTTGAAAAAGCTATTAAAGAAGCTGAAGCGAATGCAGAGGAAGACAAAAAAAGACGTGAATTTGTTGAACAAAAAAATCACGCTGACAATTTGATTTACACTCTTGAAAAAACCTTAAAAGAAAACTCTGATAAAATAGAAGAGGAAGACAAAAAGAAGCTTGAAGAAGCAATCGAAAAATCAAAGAAAGATTTTGAAACAAAAGACATTGAGGAATTAAAAAAAGCAATGGATGAATTAACTGCAGTTTCAAATGAAGTTTTTACAAAAATGTATCAAAAGGCATCGGCAAGTGATGCGGGCGATAAACCAAGCGGAGACGGACCTGAAGTTGTTGATGATAACAATGACAAATAAAAAACACAAAATACAAATGCGGAGGAGTTGACAATTAATAAATAGAAATAAAATAGGTGTTTCTAATGTCAATAAAACCGTATTTGTATTATTTTAATTATTATTTGCATTGAGTATTATGCAACTATGTATTTAAAAGGAAAAACATGGCACGAGAACAAAAAGATTATTACAAAATTTTAGGTGTTTCTAAAGACGCAAGTGCGGATGAAATTAAATCTGCTTTTCGTAAACTTGCCAAACAATATCATCCTGATGTAAATAAAAGTTCAGATGCAACAGCGAAATTTAAAGAAATCAATGAAGCATATGAAGTTTTGAACAATACAGAAAAAAGAAAAAATTACGACCAATTTGGAAGTGCCGAAGGGCCTGCAGGTGGTTTTGGTGATTTCTTTTCTGGTGGAAACGGAGGTTTTGGCGGCTCTTTCAGTGGTGGCTTTTCAGATATTTTTTCTGATATATTTTCTGCTTTCGGTGGTGGTGGAAGCAGAACTTCAACCATTATGGAACAAGGCGAAGACATCAATGTTGAAATGACAATTTCTTTTGAAGAAGCAGCATTTGGAGTGACAAAAAAAATCATTATTAATAAAATTGAACAATGTGGTGTATGTCATGGAACGGGAGCAAAAGGCGGTACTGAATATACAACTTGTTCCGATTGTCGAGGTAGCGGAAGGGCACGTTACACACAAAATACAATTTTTGGAACAACAATTCGTGAAATGCCGTGTAAAACTTGTAACGCAACCGGAAGAATTGTTAAAGAAAAATGTAACGAATGTTCAGGTAAAGGCTATAAAAAAGGAACAAAAGAAGTTAGTATAAAAGTGCCAGCTGGAATTGACAACGGACAAACATTACGTATGAGAGGTGAAGGAAATGCACCTGTTAGAAAAGGAATTAATGGAGATTTGAATGTTTCAATAAAAGTTGTTCCTCACAAAATACTTGTTAGAAAAGGTTATGATCTTTACTTAGATTTGTACATTCCTTTCACAACTTGCATTTTGGGTGGAAATATTAAAATTCCAATACTTAATGGGCTTTTCGACCTTGAAATTTCAGAACTAACTCAATCTGACACAGTAAAACGCCTTAAAGGAAAAGGCATTAAGCATTTAAATCGGGATACTTATGGTGATTTAATTGTTACAATAAAAGCTGAAGCACCAAAATCTTTGGATAAAAAAACCCGCTTACTTATTAAAGAGATTGAAAACTCTATGAGTGAGACCGATTATTCGAAATATAAAAACTTTTTGGAGAAAATGAAGAAATAATTGTTAGCTTATTAAAATGTATTTATAAACGTAAATAGCAAATCTTTTATTACTAGTTATTCATTATTCTTTTTAAAAATGAAAACTTTTTTTGGTTATCCATTAAATATAAAAATGCCGACAAATTGCCGGCATTTTTTTAATTTTTATTTATAAATCTATTGCTTCTGTGTTTCCATTGCCATAAACTATTATAGCTTTTCCTTCAATTGCAATCATTGCAGTTCCAACAGTATGATTATATTCTTTTACGGAAATAGAGTATAAGGTATCATTTACCTTCTTTACTGAAATCCTTTTACCATCTTCCTCAGTTCCATCCATTAAAATAAAAATAGCAGTTACCGCATTAAACATATTTTTTGCTGTAGTTTCGTCATCAAAGTACATAATCGTTGAATTTTCAGAATTTTTAGTAGATGTTACAGTTTTAAAAGTAATTGGTGGATTGCTTACAGTTTCTACGCTCCCAACAGACCAACCATCATCTTCTAATCTTGCAGCCATTTCTTCAATGGTATTTGGTGGATTAAAAAAAATTCTAGGTAGTGATGGAGCGGACAAAACAACAATTAAAATCACTGTCAAAGCAATTAATAGTGCTCCTCCAATTGATGAAAATGTGATTATTTTTGCTTTTTTACCAAATTTTTTTACAGGTTGTTCTATAGGTTGTTCAATAGATTGTTCTATTACTTGTTCAACAGGTTGTTCAATAATTGAATCTTTTTTAGAATTATTAATTTTTTTGTTCATTAATTTCTCCTTTGTTAGATTTAGTGTATACATATATCAACAAACTTGTCAAATATTTCGACAAAATAAAAAAACTATTGGTAATTTTTAAGAAATAAATAAAGTAAGTATAAAAGAGAAAAATTAGTTATGAAAAAAACTAATTTTTTTGTTAATAAAAATAATTAATGTGATATAATATTATTCTATGAGAAGATTTTTCGTTAAAAAAATTATAGATAGTGAAAAAATAATTTTGGAAGGAAGTGATTACAATCATTTAAAAAATGTTCTTCGTTTTAAAGTAGGCGATGAAATTATTTGTTTTTGTGGTGATGGAAAAGATTATTTTTGCGAAATTATTTCGCTTGAGAACCAAAAAGTTTTATGCAAAATTCAAAAAATACAGCTTTCAGATAAAACACCAAAATCAAAAGTAACGCTTTTTCAAGCACTATTAAAATCTGATAAATTCGAATTCATAATTCAAAAAATGAGTGAATTAGGACTCACCTCAATTATACCTTTTGAAAGTACTTTTACGGTTTCAAAATTAAAAGAGGGAAAAACTCTACGTTACAATAAAATTTCAATTGAAGCAAGCAAGCAGTGCGGAAGAGCAGATTTTTTAAAAGTTCATGACGGAATTACTTTTAATGAAATGCTTGAAAAATTAAAAGGTTTTGAAATTGTCATTTTTGCAAATGAAAACGAAAATAATACTTCAATTAAGGATGTGATAAATAATTATGATGATACTTCTCACTTTTTACCGTTAGGTGATAAGTGTGAGGGAACTCTCAATTCTCAAATTGCATTAATTGTTGGTAGTGAGGGTGGATTTTCGGAAAAAGAAATTTTTGAAATTATTTCTCGTGGTGCAAAATCTGTAAGTTTAGGGAAACGAATTTTAAGAGCAGAAACTGCGTCAATAACTTTAGCAAGCATAATAATGTTTTTATTAGGTGAGCTAAATCAATCTAAAGATACAAATTCTTTTCAGTTATAATTCAATAAATTTTTACATATTCATTGATTGATTTTTATTGTCAAATACTTGGTGGTCGAATTTTTTATTGACATTAACACCTGCAATCCAAATAGGTAATAATCTATCAGCGAAATATAAATCATATCCACCGAGACGTATAATTTCAATTATGTTATTTTTTAAATTATCTTCATCTCCCGCTTCAATTAATTTATTGATTTCAATTTCACTCATGATTTGTTTATTTAATATTGCATTTTTGCACTTATGAAAAATTTTTTGATTATTACCTATTAATTCAAAAAATTCATTTTCTGAAAAACCTAAAAGCATTTCATCTGTTAAAACATTTAAACAAGGTGAAAAAAAACATCTGTCTATAAATTTCATTTCTCTTGCTTGTTCTGTTTTTGTCAAAAATTTGTTTATATCAATAAACGAAAAACCATTTTGCTTATCGTAAAAAAAATTGTCTTTATGTAAATGATCAACCCAAAGTCTTGTTTTTAAAATTTCTAAAACATCTGCAACAAATTTGTCGTAATGACTTTGGGAAGCATTTGCTAATACTTTTGTTTGTGAAAGTAAATATTTTTTTTGGGTTAAAAATTTTTCATTATACATTTCATTGCCACTTGCTTTTGGTTGCAACACATATCCTAAACCATAAGTAATTTTATCATGAACTTCGGGTATACAAGCATAGCCAAGAATTGGAACCACATTAACACCATTGTTTCTTAAATCGTGTAGAATTTTAATAACTTTATTAAAAAGATTATTTTCCGTTTGAAATTTTTCATCGTCTTTTATAACAATTGAATCATATTGTTTTGTTTTCAAAACTACATAATTATCAAAAAAAATAACATCATTATGTTTACCGCTTCTGTTAAAAGTGGTCATGTTATTCGCAAAAAAAATTAATTGTTTTGCAAAATACTCATTTATATAAGGAAAATGTTCTATTAACATATAATAATTATATATAAAAACTAGCATATGTCAATACATGCATATATTTTTAACCTTTTCTAAAAAAATGAAACATTTGAATATGTTTTAAACTTTTACGAATGCTCTTCATACGAATTAAAGAAATTTTTTTATTAACATATGCAATTATTATCCTTAACTTATTATGTCTATAACATTTTTTTATTATTTTCCTTTGTTGTAAATTATTTAAAATAATGATATATTATTTTTAATATGAAAGTTTTTATTTACACCCTTGGATGTAAGGTTAATCAATATGAAAGTGATGTTTTAGCAAACGAACTTGAAAAAATGGGATTTGAAGTTTTGGATAAAGTTGGGTTTGCAGATATTTTTATTATTAATTCATGCGCAATAACAAATGAGGCGGAAAGAAAATCACGACAAGCGGTTACAAAATTATTCAAATATAATCCACAGTCAAAAGTTTTTGTGATAGGTTGTGCATCTCAAAAAGAGTCAAAACAATTTTTAAATAATAAAAATGTTTGCTATGTTGGCGGAACGGCAAATAAAATAAAATTAGCACAAATTATTAATCAAAAAATTAATGATAAAAAACAAGAGTTAAACAATAGACAATTTATAAGTTGTGATGAGAGAAGCAAAGAAGAGAGGAAAGAGCAAGTAATAAAAAATAAAGATAAAAACAAAAATATTATTAATTCTCAATTATCAATTCTCAATTCTCAATTTTTTAATCTTCCTACAGAATTTGAAAAAACAGAATTTTCTAAACCGTCAAAAGTTCGTGCTTTCGTCAAAATTCAAGACGGTTGTAATAATTTTTGCTCATATTGTATCATTCCTTACTTACGTGGGCGAAGTCGTTCAAGAAACTTCGAGGACATCATTGATGAAGTCAAATCTTTGCAAGGCAAAGTCAAAGAAATTGTTTTAACGGGGATTGACGTAAGTTCCTATTGTGACAAAGAAAAAAAACTTGCTGATGTGATTTTAGCATTAAATTTTTTTGAAGGCAGAATTAGAATAAGTTCATTTGAGGCAGGTTTAATCACTAAAGAATTTTTGGAAATAATTAAAAATTTAAAAAATTTTTGTCCTCATTTTCATCTTTCACTTCAAAGCGGTTCGGATAAAGTTTTAAAAGACATGAATCGTCATTACACAACAGCACAGTTTTTTGATTGTGTTAAATTAATTAGAAAGTATTACGAAATCCCCGCAATTACAACCGATTTAATTGTGGGATATCCAACTGAAACCGAAGAAGAATTTGAAAGAACATGTGAATTTGTTCGTAGTGTAAGATTTGCGAATTTACATATTTTTCCTTTTTCAAAAAGAGAAGGAACTGTTGCGTCAAAACTGAAACTTATTGACGGTAATATTATTAAAAAAAGACTCAACATTTTAGAATCAATTAAAAAAGAGTGCGAAGAAAATTTTTTAAAATTAAATGACGGAAAAGAACTGACTGTTTTAGTTGAAGAAATTAAAAATGGCACTGCAATTGGTTATACGGAAAATTATATTAAGTGTAAGATAAAAGGAGATTTTAAAATAAATGAGTTTGTTAGCGGAAAGTTTGACTTTACTAGTAAAAATTTTATAACATAATCAGTGGTTAAGGTTGTGTGAATAGGATTTTTTATACTAACAAAATTTTTATTTTCAATTCTCAACGAGTAATAATTTGAATTAATTTCTTATTGTCTAAAATTTAAAAAATGAGGTAGTCCGTGAGAATATTAGGCATCGACCCCGGATTTGCATTAGTCGGTTATGGATTAATTGACAATTTTCATGGTGAATTGAATGCTGTTGATTATGGCGTTATTGAAACTGAAAAAAAATTGTCTATGCCCCAGCGACTTTTGATTATTGAAAATTCTTTGTATAAATTGTTTGAAATTTTTAAACCCGATGTCGTGGCAATTGAAGAACTTTTTTATTTTAAAAATAAAAAAACAATTATAACTGTATCACAAGCAAGAGGAGTTATAATAAATTGCTGTAAAAAAAATTGCCAAAATTTATTTGAATACACACCTCTTCAAATTAAACAAGCATTGACAGGACAGGGGAGAGCAGACAAAAAACAAGTTCAATTCATGACAAAAGCAATTTTAAATTTATCCTCAATTCCAAAACCTGATGATGCTGCCGATGCATTAGCAGTTGCAATTTGTCATAGTCAAATTAATTGTAATTTGAATTGTAATCAAATTTAATTCTTGTTATTAATTAATTAGTTGTGTTAAAATGTGATTAAAAGGAATTATATGATTTCATACATAAACGGAAATTTAATCCATAAAGAAGAGGGAAAAATTGTTGTTGAATGTGGTGGGATTGGTTATGATCTTTTTGTTTCAAACAACACACTCACATCTCTTCCATTGCAAAATGAACATTGTCAAATTTTAACCTATCTTCAAGTTAAAGAAGATGGACTTATTCTTTTTGGTTTTTCTTCTTTTGAAGAAAAATCATTGTTTTTGAAATTGATTGAAGTCAATGGTATAGGTCCAAAACTTGCTATTAATATTTTGTCGGGAATGAAACTTGATGAATTAATGATTGCGATTGCAAATGAAAATGTGAAAATGCTTACAAAAATTAAAGGTTTAGGAACAAAAAGCGCAGAACGAATTTGTTTGGAACTTAAAGATAAAATAGATGTTCTTGGAAAAATAAATGAGAATTTTGAATACGATTTAACTTCGGTTGGTGAAGCGGTTGAAGCACTTGTCAGTTTGGGATTAACTAAAACCGAAGCATTAACGCTTGCAAAATCATGTGCAACTATTGATAGTACTAGTGAAGAAATTGTCACAAAAGCACTAAAAGAAATGGGTAGATAATATGAATAATGAAAACATAAAAAGTAGTATGCTTGGAAAAGAGCGGGTTATTACAAGTGCCAAAACTCCAACTGAATTAATTTTAGAAAATTCGTTACGCCCAACAAATTTTTTAGAATTTATTGGTCAAAAAAAAATTAAAGATAATTTGGAAATTTTTATAAAAGCAGCGAAAAGAAGAACTGATGCTTTAGATCATGTTTTGCTTTATGGTCCACCGGGTTTAGGTAAGACAACTCTTTCTCACATTATTGCAAACGAACTAAATTCTCAAATTAAAATAACTTCTGGTCCAGCAATTGAGCATGCAGCGGATTTGGCGGCAATACTTACAAACTTAAATCAAAATGATGTTCTTTTTATTGATGAAATTCACAGACTTAATAAAACAGTTGAAGAAATTCTTTATCCGGCAATGGAAGATTTTGCACTCGATTTTATTGTGGGCAAAGGACCTTCAGCACGAAATATGCGTCTCAAGATTAAACCATTCACATTAATTGGTGCAACAACTCGTGCTGGAATGCTCACAGGACCTCTTCGTGATAGATTTGGAATAATTTGCCGATTGGAACTTTATTCAAGTGAGGAATTGCAAACAATCATAAAACGTTCGGCAAGAATCTTAAAAATTGAAATAGAAGAAAAAGCTTCACTTGAAATTGCAAAACGAAGCAGGGGAACTCCACGTATTGCAAACCGTTTTTTAAAACGTATTAGAGATTACAGTCAGGTTATGGGCGAGGGAATTATTACTTTTGAAATGGCACAAAAATCTCTTTCCCTTTTAGAAGTTGATGAATTGGGACTTGACCATATTGACAGAAGAATGTTAACAACAATGATTACAAAATTTAATGGCGGACCTGTTGGTATATCAACAATTGCAACTGCTGTGAGTGATGATATTGGTACGATAGAAGAGGTGTATGAGCCCTTTTTAATTAAGGAAGGATTTATTAAACGTACTCCCAGAGGTAGAGAGGTTACT
>CAZKOT010000009.1:5333-37534 GCA_964554475.1 uncultured Christensenella sp. | reverse complement strand
TTGGAGGAGGTAAACAATTTAAACATATTGAATTTGCACTGAACAAAATAAATGAAAATTTTAAACAAAAAGACAATTTTATTCATCAAACAAGTTCACAATACGAAAAATTTGTTCCTAAACATTTTTTAAAATTTTTTGGAAAAAGTAATATTTTAGAACTGGAACTTGGAAATAAAATTCAAAAAGAAGTAACAACACTAATTTGTAAAATTTCAAATTCAAAAGCATCAACAAATCTAGAAGAAAATTTTAATTTAATTAACTCTTATCTTAATTTAATCTCACCAATTATTAGAAAATATGGCGGTTTTGTTGAAAGGTTTTTAGGTGATGGAATTTCATCAATTTTTCCAAATTCAGAAGATGCGCTTGAATGTTCAAAAAAAATTGTTTTAACAATTGAAGAAAAAAACTTCGAACATCAAAACCATTTTGATAAAATAGAAATTAATGTAGCAATTAACACTTGTGAAGCAATTTTTTGCGTCGCTGGCGAAAAAGAACAAAAAAATTTAACAATTATCTTTGAAAATGACGAAATAAATTCAAAAATGGAAAAAGTAAACTCTATTTTTGGAAGTAAAATAATATTTTCAAAACGAACTTTAAACACTCTTTCATCAAATTATCCTATTAATTACAGATACATCGGCTCGTTCAATATTGAAAAAAATAATAATGAAATAAGAATTTTTGAAAATTTAGATGCTTATTCAAAATATAAGCGTGAAAAATTATATTTTTGTAAAACTGATTTTGAAAAAGCAGTAAATGCATATGAAATTGGTGATTATCAAAAGGCAAAAGAGATTTTTGCAAACGTTTTAAAAATAGTTAAAGAAGACCGTGTTGCATATGTTTATTACAATTTATGTAATAAAAAATTGTCCTGACTGACAAAATAATGTTAAATGGTGATAAAAAAAATAAATATAAATATATTTTTAAAACTATAATTTTTTAGTCCATTTTTTGTTGCGGGAAAATAAAAAAAATTTAGCTTGTTTTGCTAAATTAAATAAACATACTGTTGTAATTGTCTTTATCATCATAATTGTGATTAGTTTTAGGGTTATCATTAATATTGTCATAATAATTATCAGTTGTCTGCTGATAAATATAATTTTGTAATTTTAAATTTATTTGTTGAATAATACTTTCATCATTAACAATTTTTCCGTTTTCAAACGAAAGAACATTCAATAAATCGGTTATTTTTGATTGCACAATTGC
The DNA here is from genome assembly GCA_964554475.1 of uncultured Christensenella sp. GTDB lineage: Bacteria > Bacillota > Clostridia > Christensenellales > UBA1242 > CAJKWP01. The sequence goes on along the minus strand of CAZKOT010000009.1, from coordinate 36,298 downwards.
ATATTTTTTTCCATTAAAAATTACTTTTGCAACGATTGTAAAATTATTTTTTGTATCAATGCCTGAATTATAAATAATAACTTCAGATTCATTAATAAATTTTTCAAACACATTAAAAACTTTTTGAGCAGTATTTTCATCTTTTTCAAGTGTTAGGTAAAAACCATCATTTTTTTTAAAAGAAGAATATATTACAATTTCTTGAGAGGAATATCCTATAATTTCATATGTTTTGTTTTCTAAAATAACTGTTGCCACATGATAGCCTATTTGACAAAAATGGTCGAGAAATTTTACTTTATTTTCAGATTCATCCATCTTTTATTCCTTTATTATACGATTAGTATATTATACATTTTAAAAAAAGTAAATAGTTAATTTAATTTATAAATTTATGTCTATTGTTAAAATGTAAAAAAAATACAAAAAAAATTTTTTAATAATAATATTTTAAATAATTACAAATAATACTAAACATGGAAAGTTTATTTTTGATTATTGTTTTATTTGTAATTTTGTTAATTGTTATTCCGGTTAATTACTCAATTGGTTTTAACTACGACCCTTATAAAAATAAAGGTGTGTTTGGTATAAAATTTTTATTTTTTCGATTTAGAATTGCAATTTTTAAAATTAAAGGTTTGGGAATTGAAATTAAAAATAAGGGGAATAAAAAAGCAACCGAAGTCCAAATTGTACTTGACCCTGAACAATTTCGTTACATAAAAAATTTAATTAATCAATTTAAAAACAAACTCAAAATTAAAACAGTCCATTTTTTTTCTAAAGTCGGTGCAGGTGACGCTTTTACATCAGCAATGCTATCTGGAGCAGTTCTTGAAATAATTTGTGTTATTTGTGCTTATTTGAAAAATTTTAAACAAACAGGGCCAATTGAAATAGGAAATAAAACAGAATTTAATGAAAAAATTTTTAAATTAAATTTTCGTATAAAAATTTCTGTTTCATTATTTGATTTGCTTTACAGTTTTGCAATTGCAAAAATAAAGAATTGGAGGAATAAAAAGTATGAAAGAAACAGAAAACAAAAATTGCGTAGAAAGTCTGCTTGACTCAAGTATTGAACGCATAAAAAAATTAATTGATGTAAACACAATTGTTGGTGACCCCGTTGTTTCACCAAGTGGGAGTATAATTATTCCCATTTCACGAGTTAGTGTAGGTTTTGTTGTTGGAGGAGGCGAATATTCAGATTATTCCGAACGTAGAGTTGCAAACCGTTATCCAATGGCGGGTGGAAGTGCAGGAGGAGTAAGTGTTTCGCCTGTAGGTTTTTTAATTGAAACTGATGGCGAGGTTAAATATATTGATATTGACAGTAATAAATCAGCTTTTAACGAAATGCTAAGATTTATTAATACAATATTGTCTAAAATACCTAATAATGAAAATAACGGAGAATTAAAAGATGAAAAAAAATCTTAAATTTTTAACTGTAATTTTACTTTTTCTATTTACTTTTTTTTCTTTTGGTTTTTCAAATAATAATATGAAAAATGAGACATTAAAATATGAAAGTCAAAGTAAAGGAATGGTTTTAATTGAAGCAGAAAGCAAAAGAGTATTTCTTGAAAAAGACAAGGATAAAAAATTACCTATGGCAAGTACAACAAAAATAATGACAGCATTAACTATTTTAAAACATATTAAAAATCTTGATGAAGAATTTAAAGTTGACAATCGTGCAATAGGTATTGAAGGAACAAGCATTTATTTACGTAAAGGAGAAATTTTATGCGTTAAAGATTTGCTTTATGGAATGCTTTTAAATTCTGGCAATGATGCCGCATGTGCATTAGCATACCGTTTATGCAAAGATATGGATTGTTTTGCGAATATAATGAATGAGGACGCAAAATCTATAGGAGCTTTAAATTCAAATTTTAAAAATGCACATGGATTAGATGAGGAAGGACATTTTACAACTGCTTATGACTTGGCAATAATAACAGCTGAGGCTATGAAATATCCGTTGTTTTGTGAAATTGTAAAAAATGTAACATATAAAATTAAAGGTGCTGGTGGAGACCAGGGTGATATTAGAGTTTTACGTAATAAAAATAGATTGCTAAATTGCTATGAGGGTTGCACGGGTGTTAAAATTGGCTTTACTGATAATGCTGGAAGATGTTTGGTTGCTTCCGCAGAAAAAAACAATATGAAATTGATAAGTGTAGTTCTAAATTGCGGACCTATGTTTGAAGAATGTGCTAATTTACTTGATTTAGGATTTAAATTTTTTGAAAATATTGAACTTTTACCACCATATTTTTACGAGCGAAAAATTGAAGTTGAGAATGGAAGAGAAAAAGAAGTAAAAATTTTTACTAAGAAAGGATTTTTTTATCCTCTTTTAAAAGAAGAACAAATTAATATAACTTATGAATATGATTTGCCACAAATTTTGAAAGCGCCAATAAAAAAAGAGCAAATCGTTGGAAAGATTGCAATAAAATTAAACGATATAATATTATTTGAAGAAGACATATATACAACCGATGAAGTTCGTTCCTCGGATTTTTTAGAAGATTTAAAAGATATTGTTGAAGAATGGTAAAAAATTTATTTTGTGCGAGCAATTATTTTTTCTTGAGTTTTATTTGAGGTCAAATTTAATTTCATAGTTTTCCAAGTCGCAAATTTATAATACTTATCAAATTCTTTTGAAAATTCAGCCTCGCTAATTTTCCTTTTATAAAGGTCATCAAGCAATTGTAAGCATTTTGCACACTTTTCTTTTATCTCTTGTGATGGTTGTTTTTTAAATGATTCAATTATTTGTTTTTTTGCTCTTTGTATTAAATCAAAAGTAATCATATTAATCTCCTTATTATAATTTTAAATAATAATAATTTAAATGTCAAATTGAATGCGAAAAACTGGTTTAAATGTCGCTTTAGTATTTGGGACATTTTTTTTTAATATAAATAAATGAAACAATAACACAATGAAAATTACAAATTTATTGTTTCAAGATATTTTTTTAAATTAATCATTTTTTTTACATGAGGTATTCAATGCTCGGCAAAATTCTTCCGCTCGAAATTTTCAACGCAATCGACACAAAATTGAATTATAGTCAGTTAAATGAAATTCGCATTAGAGCAAATCAGCCTATTGTTGTTTTTATTGGTGGGCAGCCCTACTTTCTTTGTGCACAGGGTGTTACAACCTCAATTGAAAAATCATTTATTTTAAACAAAGAAGAAGTCGAAAACATTATTTTTACAGCAAGCGGAAATTCAATTTATGCGGTTAATGAACAAATTAAAAAAGGTTTTTTGATTGTTGAAGGTGGCATTAGGATTGGTCTTTGCGGTAATGTTGTTAGTGAACATGGACAAATTTTAACAATAACAAATTTCTCAAGTTTAAACATACGAATTCCGCATGAAGTTAGGAATTGCTCTCTTAACGTTTTCTCACAACTAGTTGGAGAGTATAATGTTCGTAATACTTTGATAGTTTCTCCTCCTGGTTGTGGAAAAACAACTTTTATTCGTGATTTTGTTTTTCAACTCGCTGACAAAAATTTTTGTTTAAATATTTTGGTTCTTGACGAACGAGGTGAAATTTCAGGTGGGGGGCAAATGGACTTAGGAAAATTTGCAGATGTTCTTTCTTTTACAACAAAAAAATTAGGCTTTGAAAACGGTATTAGAGCAATGTCACCAAATTTAATTGTAACGGATGAATTGGGATTTGAAGAAGATATTGATGCATTAAAATATGCTATGAATTGCGGGGTTAGTGTTGTTGCAACAGTTCATGCATCAGGAGTGGAAGATTTAAAAAACAAAGTTGGTTTTAAAGAATTGTTGCTTTCAAAATATTTTTCAAGATTTGTAATACTTTCTTCAAAACATGGTCCGGGAACTCTTGAAGGTGTTTTCAATGAAAACCTTATAAAAATTTCTTCGTGGAGTTAAAATGAAAATTTTTTTGATTTTAATCCTAATTGGTTTATGCACATATGTTGGTTACGGTTTTGCAAAATATTACATTAATCGTGCTTTGTTTTGGAAAGAAATGAATCTACTTTTAGAAAAATTAAAACTTGAAATAAATTTTACAAAAGAAAAACTCGGATTAATTTTTGTGAGTTTTGAAACAAAATCCAAAGAATTAAAAAAATTAATAAATAATTTTTTGAGTTGTTTAGAACAAAAAATTTTTTCCGAGGAGAAACTTTTTGAAAAAATTAAAATTTTAAAAACAGAAGAAAAAGATACTATTGGACAATTTTTTAAATCACTCGGTCATTTTGACGTTTCGGGACAAACAAAACAAATTGAAGGTTTTCAAAAAGCATTTAATAGTTTTGAAAAACAATGTGACGAAGAGAAAAAAAAATATGCTTCGCTTTATGTTAAATTAGGCATTATTGTTGGAGCACTTATAGGTTTAATTCTTGCATAATGGAGGAATTATGGGTGTTGAAATAATTTTAAAAATCGCTGCAGTGGGAATTTTAACCGCAATTGTTTCACAAATTTTGAAACTAAGTCAAAAAGATGACATTGCAATGTTAACAACTCTTGCTGGAGTTATTGTTGTTTTGTTTATGATTATTGATTTAATTTCTTCACTTTTCGGTGCAGTAAGGAACTTATTTAATATTTAGATTATCTAAATTTAAATAAATTCAAAATGAAGAAATTTAAAACTAAAATCAAGAAAAAGCAATTTTTATATTAAAATTTGAATTTTCAATGGAGGTTTTAATTACAAAATTTATTGTATAGTTTCACAACTTTAATATTGGTGAGGTCAAGTGGAGATTTTAAAAATTGTCGGAATAGGACTTATAACATGTATAGCTTCTCTAATTTTAAAACAAGTCAAGCAAGAAATTTCTATTTTGGTTGGTTTGTGCGGGGGCGTTATTATTCTTTTAATGACAATTGATTACTTAGGTCAAATTATTGGAACATTTCAAATTTTAATTTCTAAAACAGGTTTAAGTCTTACACTTTTTACAGTGATTTTAAAAATAATTGGAGTAGGTTATTTAACAGAATTTACAGCAAATGTTTGCACAGATTCAGGAATGAGCGGACTAGGAGATAAAATTTTACTTGCAGGAAAAGTTTTAATTTTTGTTATGGCATTGCCTATTATTTCAAATTTAATTGAAATTATCGTGGGGTTATTGCCATGAAAAAAAAACCTAAAGTAGAAAAAAATTTTAAGAATGTAAATATATTTAAAAAAATTTACAATTTTTTTACAGTTCATTTTTTAAAATCAAATTTTTTTAATCAAAAAAATATTTTTTTAAAATCAAACTATTCAAAATTTAATGAAAAAAGCAAAACTTTTAAAGATGATTTACATATAAAGCATAAATCATGTTTTAATCATTTTTTATGCTTCAAAAATTTTTCTTTTAAAAAAATAATATTGTTTATTTTTGTTATTCTCTTAATTTCTTCATTTATTTCATATAAGGGTGAAGTGTTGGCTGAAGAAGTGCAAAATGATGTTGAAATTGAAATTGAAAATAATGTTGAAGAGCAAATAAACAGACTAGATTTTAATAGCGTTGAACAACTTTTAGAAAGACTGGAAATACTTGGAAGCAAAATTTTTGGAGACAGTTCATTTAGTGAAAAAGTAAAACAAATAATTTCTGGTGATTTTAAAATTTTAGGTGAAGATATTTGGCATACTGTTATTAATCTTATCTTAGAAGAAATTCTTCAAATGCTTCCCCTTATGGCGACTATACTAGCAATTGGGATTCTTTCAGGTATGTTGGGTCAGTTTAGACTTGGAGATAAGAGTGGAAAAGGTGTTGGAGATGTTATACATTTCATTTGTTACGGAATGATTATTATTTTAGTTTCAAGTTCAATTGTTCAATTAATTTCATTCACATCAACCACTCTTTCATTTGTTAAAGAATTAATTGATGTTATTTTCCCTATTCTTCTTACACTTCTAACAGCTATCGGCGGCAATACTTCGGTGGGAATTTATCAACCAGCAATTGGACTTTTATCAGGAACGATTTTACACATTTTTAATGCAGTTTTAGTACCTATTTTTATTTTTTCATTTGTATTTGTCATAATTTCAAATCTTACAACAACAGTCAAAGTTGAAAAATTTTCTTCCTTTTTCCATTCACTTTTCAAATGGATTACTGCAAGTGTATTTACAATCTTTATTGCTTTTGTTTCAATACAAGGAATTACCGCAGGCTCAATTGATGGAATTTCAGCAAAAACGGCAAAATTTGCAATTAAAAGTTATGTTCCTTTTTTGGGCAATTATTTAGCAGATGGTTTTAATGTTATTGTTGCAAGTTCAGTTTTAATCAAAAACGCTATTGGTTTTTGTGGATTAATAATTTTATTTTCTGTAGTAATCATGCCAATTTTACATATTGCAATATTTGGTCTTCTTTTAAAACTAGTTGCTTCAATTCTTGAACCTCTTTCAGATGGAAAAATTTCAAATTTTCTTTTTGGAATTTCAAAAACACTGTCGATGCTAATTGCAATTTTAGTAGGTGTTTCGTTTATGTTTTTATTAATAGTTGGACTTGTCATGTGCACTGCAAATTTTATTTAAAAAGGAGTGGAAACAATGAGCATTTCAGGTTGGTTATTGTCAATTGCTGGTATTAGTGTTTTATCAGTTTTAATTGATGTCATTTTGCCCTCCGGACAAACAAGTAAGTATATTAGAGGAATTTTTGCATTTTTTATGGTGTTTGTTATTGTTGCTCCTTTTCCAAAATTGTTTGGGAGAGAATTTGATATTGAAAAAATTTTTGCAACACAAAGCATTGAAATTCAAAAAAACTTTATTATTCAAATCAATAAAGACAAACTTAATTTACTTGAAAATCAAATTGAAAATGAATTAAATTTACAAAATTTAAACGAAATACAAATTACAGTAAATGGTGATGTTTTTGCCAGTCCAATGGAAATAAAAAATATTTTTGTCGATTTATCAAATTTGGTCATTAATGAAAATAACAAGCATATCAATATAAAGAAAGTAACAAAAGATTGCGTAAAGAAATTTATTAACATTGAAGAGGAGAAAATCGTTTTTAATGAATGAAGAAGCAAAAATTGAGGTCAAAAAAGAATCAAAATGGTTTGATAAAATTAAAGGTTTTCAAAAAATAAAAAACATCAAACATATTGAAATTGTTATCGCTGTAATTTTTGCTGTTATAATTATCTTAATTTTTCTCTCTTCAAGTGGAAACAAATTTTCATTCCTAAGTTCAAATGAAAGCCAGCAAGCAACACAACTCGAACAACGCCTTTCATCAATTCTTTCCGATATAGAGGGAGCTGGGACTGTTAGTGTTTTTGTTAATTTTGATTCAGAAGAAAAAATTACAGGCGTAATTGTTGTTAGTAGTGGAGCTGAAAACGTCAAGGTGAAATTAGATATACTTCGTGCAGTTCAAACAGTCATAACAGAACCAACTACTAATATTGAAATATTAGTTGGCAATAAATGAAATTAAAAAACAATGTTATACAAAATAAAAAGGAGAATATATGAAAAAGAAAACAAAAATTATAGTGCTTGTTGCAATGATTGTTCTGTTAGGGGTTACTGGATATTTAAACATTATGTTAAATAATAGAATAATTGATGCAGGCGCAAACACTCAATATGCAAATTTTTTTGATGCCTACAGAAGTTACCGAACTGACGCTAGAGCACAGGAAAAAGCAATGTTTGAAGCTATTATTGCAAGTGAAACATCAAGTTCAGAAGCAAAAACAAAAGCAGAAAATGATTATTTAGAACTTATTGCTCAAATTGAAGATGAGGTAACAATTGAAGGATTAATTTTAGCAAAAGGCTTTGCTGATGTAATTGTTACGAACACAACTAATTTTATCAATGTTATTGTAAAGGCAACAGAATTAACCTCTGCAGAAGTTGCACAAATAGTTTCAGTTGTTCAAGAACAAACTGGGTCAAGTATTGATTATATAACCGTTATTCCATCGGGCTAAAAAATTTTTAAATAAAATATAATTTTAATAATAAATTTAATTAACACTTATAAAAAAAATAAATAATAGTTTGTATAATTATTAAGCATTAATTTCCTTCAAAAAAATTTCATATATAATAAAACTGTCTTTAATTAAAGGCAGTTTTATTATAAATAATTTTTTTAAGAATTATATTGAAATCTCTTTAATTATTAATTGAAATTATACTCATGTTGTAAATAAATATTGCAAAAAAAATTTAAGTTATGCTATACTAATTCAAGATCAAAATAAGGAGTTAAATTCGTGGTTAAAGGTGAAATCAAAGGCGAGTGTCATGAAATTATAAACAAAGGACAGCTTTTGTGTAATAAAAAAATTCTTCTTTCAATTATTTCTCTTGCGGCATTAGAAATAAGTGGTGTTTCTTCTTTAGTTGCAAGAAAAAGAAATTTTTTTAGTTTTTTTTCTTCAAAAAAAAATCCTGGAGTTGAAATTAAATTTACAAAAAATGGAAATTTGATTGTGAATATTTCATTAATCATTGTAAACGGTTACAATGTTCCAGACGTTGCTTTTAGAGTTCAGGAGAATGTTAAAACAAATATTTCTGCAATGGTTGATGTAAAAGTTACAAAGGTCAATGTGCATGTTGTTGGAGTTGAATTTTTGGAAGAAAAAAATATTAAACTAATTGAAGATAAAAAAGTAAAATTAGAAAATAAAAAAGCAAATAAAGCAATAAAAATTCAAGAAAACAAAGTAATAATAAAAGAAGAAAAAGAATGAGAAGAAATTCACGTATTCTTGCTTTTAAATATATTTATTCCTCTTTTTTTACCACAGAAGAAATTGATTTGAATTCATTAATTATTGAAGAGGAAAAATTTACAAATGATGAAATAGAATATGCAATGCAAATTGTAAGTTTTTTTAATAATAATAAAAATGAATTAAACCAAAGATTAAAGGAAAAACTAATTGGTTATGAATTAGACAGGGTTTACAAAATTGATATTGCTTTAATTTTTTTAGCACTATGCGAAATTAAATACTTAAATATTCCTATTTCAGTTGCGACAAATGAATCACTTGAACTTGCAAAAATTTTTTCCACTGAAAAGAGTTCTTCATTTATTAATGGTGTTCTTGCAGGATTATTAGGTGGTGACGATGGAAAATAAAGCAATTTCTGTAAGTCAACTAAGTGCTTACTTAAAAGCAATTTTTGACAGCGAAGAAACACTTCATGGAATAAAAGTTTACGGAGAAGTAAGTGGCTATAATCTTGTTAGAGATATGGCCTATTTTTCACTTAAAGACGAAAATGCAATTCTTGCATGCGTATGCTTTGAAGCAAAAAAATTTATGATTAAAGAAGGTGAACAAGTTATTGTAACCGGCAGTCCAAATTATTACATAAAGGGAGGAAGACTTAATTTTAATGTTACAAAAATTGAACCTTTTGGACAAGGATTGTTATATAGACAATTTTTAGAGTTAAAATCTAAACTTGAAGCAATGGGACTTTTTGACCAAAAAAACAAAGTTGCAATTCCAAAATCAATAAAAAAAATTGGTGTTGTAACAAGTTCAACTGGTGCAGTAATTCAAGACATAATCACAATTACCCAAAGACGAAATTCAATGATTGATATTATTGTTTATCCAGCAAAAGTTCAAGGATATTTGGCAGTTAGAGAAATTATTGAGGGAATAAAATATTTTGATAAAAGTGATGTTGATGTTATAATTGTGGCAAGAGGGGGAGGATCAATTGAAGATTTAGCTGCCTTTAACGCTGAAGAATTAGCAATGGCGGTTTTCAATTGTAAAAAGCCTCTTGTTTCAGCAGTTGGTCACGAAACCGATTTTACAATAATAGATTTTGTTGCCGACTTACGTGCCCCAACACCTAGTGCTGCAGCTGAAATTTTAGTTTTTGATTTAAATTCAAAAATTCAAATTTTCAAAAAAAATTCACAAAGATTTTTTAATTTAATTGAATTTTTATTTAACCAAAAAAAGAAAGAATTAAAAATTCAACAAATACGTTTTCATAATGTTTTATTTAGATTTGTTTCAGATTTTGAAAATAATTTAAAAAATTTAAAAATTAAATTACAAAAAAGCGTTGATGGATTAATAGTTCAAAAAAAATACCAAATTATGTTTGCTGAAAATAATTTAACAAAACTAAATCCTAAAAACATTTTGAATCTAGGTTATGCAAAATTAGAACAAAACAAACATACAATTTCAAGTGTGAATGAATTAATTGATGATGATATAAATGTTTTCTTAAAAGATGGCGAAATTGTTGTTAGGAAAAAATAAAGATTAATTAAAGGAGTAAAGCATGGATTTTGAAAAAGCAATTATAGAACTTGAAGAAATAATCGAAAAACTTGAAAAAGGTTCAGTTAATCTTTCAGATGGTTTAAAAATATTTGAAAGAGGTTCGGAATTAATTAAAAAAGCAAATTCAGAACTTGAAAATGTTAAAGGAAAAATTACTATTATTAATAATGAACTTGATTCAAATCAAAATCCCACTGGGGTAGGGGATAATAATAATTAATAAAAAAGAAATAAATTTTAAAAAAATATTTTAGCTTTAAAAAATTTTTACTAAAATTATTTATAATAAATTTCCTAAAATTAAATAAAAAATAATAATAAACAAATGTAAAATTTACATTAATATAATGATAAAATTAGAAATATTTTTCAAATATTAAAAAAGGAAGACAACATATGAAAATTTCAAAATTAATTGGTGAAAGATTAAAAGAAACACCAAGCGGTGTTATGGCAAAAAGTCATGAGTTTTTAATTCGCGCTGGCTACATAAAACAAGTTTGTAATGGAGTTTATTCTTTACTTCCTCCAGCAATGAGAATACAACAAAAAATAGTTAGAATTATTAGAGAAGAAATGAATAAAATTGATGGTCAAGAAGTTTTATTTCCAGTTTTAATGCCACGTGAACTTTGGGAAGAAAGTGGACGTTACACTTCAATTGGAAATGAAATGTTTCGTTTAAAAGATAGAAGCGAGCATGATTTAGTTCTTGGAATGACACACGAAGAAGCAGCAATTCATATGGCAAAAAACACCATGAAAAGTTACGAGCAACTTCCATTTATGATTTATCAAATTCAAACAAAATTAAGAGATGAACCACGGGCAAGAGCAGGATTAATTAGAGTTCGAGAATTCACAATGAAAGATGCTTATTCTTTTCATAATACTTTGGAAGATTTAAATGAATATTATGAAAAGGTTTATCAAAGTTACAAAAACATTTTTTTGCGAATTGGAATGAAAAATTTTATTGTTGTTCAATCAGACAGCGGAATGATGGGAGGAAAAGTTTCACACGAATTCATGAGTTTGTTAGATATTGGTGAAGATAGTTTGGTACTTTGTGATAAGTGTGATTATCAAGCAAATAATGAAGTTGCAACATCAAAAATTGAAAAAAATCAACACACGCCTGAAAAATTAAAAGAAATTAACACAGGGGTAAATAAAACAATTGAAGAAATTGCAAAATTATTCAATGTTTCAATGAACAAAACATGTAAAGCAGTTGTATACTATGGCCTAAAATCAAAAAAATTTATTGTTGCCTTTATTAGAGGTGATTTAGATATTAATGAAGTTAAACTTCGTAACAGTGTAAAAGAAGAAATTGTTATTGCTGAAGATTTAGATGGTTCGGGTCTTATTGCTGGTCAAATTGGACCATTAAATTTACCAAAAAATGTAATCTCCGTTTTTGATAAATCTCTTGAAAACGAAAAAAATTTAATTGTTGGCGGAAACAAAAAAGAAATTCATATCACTGGCTTTTCTTTTGAGCGTGATATTCAAGTTGAAAACTTTGTTGACATTTCTTTAGTTAAAGAAGGTGATTTTTGCTCAAAATGTAATAGCGGAAAATTGAAAATTAAACGCGGAGTTGAAATTGGACAAATTTTCCAACTTGGAACACGATATACCCAAAGCATGAAAATGACAATTCATAACGAAAAAGGCGAGGAGTTTAATCCTATAATGGGTTGTTATGGAATTGGAGTTGGCAGAGCAATTGCATGCGTTGCCGAAGAACATTGTGATGAAAAAGGACTTGTTTGGCCTTTATGTATTGCTCCATGGCAAATTTACTTGTGTCCATTAAAAATGCCAGATGAAAAAATAAAAAGCACTTCTAAAAAAATTTACGAAAAGTTAACAAAAGAAGGTTTTGAGGTTTTATTTGACGACAGAGACGTTTCGGCCGGAGTAAAATTTGCAGACAGTGAATTGATGGGCATTCCTTTACGAATTTTAATCAGTCAAAAGAGTTTAGAAAAAGAACAAGTTGAAATTTCAATAAGAAAAACTGGTGAAAAAATTATGACTGAAGTTAAGGATTTAACAACTAAATTAAAACAAATACTTTCAACATTATAGACTATTAATAAACTCAGGTCTGTTGAGAAAAGTAATGGGCAAGGCTCGACAAATGCCGAAGGCAGGAGTTTACTTCAACGTAAATAACTGTCTTGCGTTCATTAATCTTTATCGACAGCCTGAAAAATTTCTTCATTTTTTTGTAAATAAATGACAAATGCATTACATTTATGTTAAAATAAATTTATGGAAATTGATGACATTGCAATTTTTATTAATAATAATTCTTTTTTTAATTTTCGTGTTGCTGCTTTTATTGAATGTGAAGACGAAATTTTATTATTCAATGTTGTAAATGATGGTTTTTGGAGCTTTGTTGGTGGAAGAGTCAAAATTAATGAAAGCACAGAACAAGCAATAAAAAGAGAATTATTTGAAGAATTGAATTTTGTATTTACAAATTTTAAAGAACGCAGACTCTGTGAAAATTTTTTTATCGCTGATGTCCAAGATGTTAAAAACGCAAAAATTGCCGAACTACTAATGATTTATAATTTGGAAATTCCAAAAAATCATCCTCTATATTTAAAAAAAGAATTTTACGCAAAACATGGTAGTCATTCATTTATTTACAAGTGGTTTAAAAAAGACGAAATTAAAAATTTAATTTGTATGCCAAAAATAATTTATGAAATGGTAAAAGAAAAAGATTGGACTTTTTCGAAAACATTAATTAAACAATATTAAAAAAAATTGAAGGAAAAAAGATTAAAGAAAATGATTTTGTTTTAAAAAACAAAGAAGAATTTATTCAAATTTATAACGAAAACATTAAACGGGAAGGATCACAAGAACTATTAAAATATTTACTTGAGCATTCCGATTTTTTCACCTCTCCAGCAAGTACAAGAAATCATTCTAATATTGAGGGAGGGCTTTGCCTTCATTCAATTAATGCTTATAAAAGATTTTTAAAAAACTTAAATAATGAATATGGAAATTCAATAAAACTCAGTAAGGAGAGTATTGCAATATGTGGACTTCTTCATGACCTTTGTAAAGCAGATACATATAAATCATCTTTTAAAAATGTTAAAGTTAATAACCAGTGGATACAAACTCCTTATTATGAAGTTGAAGATAATCTTCCTTACGGACATGGTGAGAAATCTGTTTATATAATCTGTGGTTTCATGAAACTTTCAAGAGAAGAAGCAATGATTATTAATTGGCATATGGGCGGTTTTGACACTAGGATTAAGGGAGGAGGTTATTACTTAAAAGACGCATTTTACAAATTTCCAAATGCATTAATTTTTCATATTTCAGATTTACAATCAACTTATTTAGATGAAAAAATTAATTAATTATTTAACATTTTTAATAGTAAACAAAAAAACTTCTTTTTAAGAAGTTTTTTTTCTTTCAAAATTTGTTTTAATTTCATTTAAACAAAATCCTATTGTGGTTTTGCTACAATTTATAACGCAAAATGAAGGTTTTATTTACTTTTTCAATCTATTAACCCTTTAATGTAATTGAATTTTTTGTCATGTATTCAATCAATCTTTTTGAAAAATCTTCCAAATCATTACTTGAAAGTGTTTTTTCATTCGAAGAAATATTAAAACGGAAATTCCAATATCGACCTTTTTCATCTTCAAAAACATCAACTAATTTAAATGAACAATTTAGTTTTGTTCTAAACTGATTAATAATCTTTTCAACATCGTCATAAGTAAAATTATTTGAAATGTTAAAATTAAAATCCAAATTTACATCTTGAAATTTTGAAATAGGTTTAAATTTTTCTTGTAACTCATTAGCATTTTCACAAAATTTCGAAAAATCAATTTCTAAAATTGCAATTTTAAATCTTTTGTCAAGACTTAAATTCGTTTGTGGATGTAAAATTCCAAATAAACCTATTTCTTCTTTTAAGCAAACTATTTTTGAAGAATTTGTCGGATGAAAATAATTCAATAAATTTTTTGAATTATTAAATGAAACTTTAGTTTTTATAATTGTTGAAGAAATATTTTGTATTATTTTCTTTAATTCAAAATAAAGTTCCACATCGGTTTTTGTTTGACTTGCAAGAATAATAGCAAGACGTTTTTCTTCTATAACATTTTGACTTTTATCAAGACTTGCTGCAACTCTACCAATTTCAAAAATTTTAATTTCATCAAAACTATTTTTATTTTCATGAAAAATTTTTAAAAGAGATGGAACAAGATTGTTTCTTATTCCTGCCTGACCACTATTTGAACTGTCAACTAGAGAAACAAAAACATCTTGTTCAATTTTATTAGATTTATTAAAATCTGCATAATTCCAAATATATGAATGAACTTCATTAAGTCCAAATTTTTCTGCTAGAAGATATTTTGTTTTATATTCCAAAACATTCTGTAAAATTTGATTAATCGGTTTTACTTCGGTTTTGATTGTTTGAGGGCTAATATTATCATATCCAAACATTCTTGCAATTTCTTCAACCAAATCCTCTTTTATTGAAATATCTTTTGTTGCTCTGAAAGATGGAACATAAACTCGAATAAAATCCTTCATTTTTTCTGTTTTAAATTCAAGTCTGTTAAGAATTTCAATTATAGATTTTTCTGAAATAATTAACCCAGTTCGTTTTTGAACAAAATCGGTTTTTATATCAATATTAATTTTTGGATACTTAAAATTATAAACATCGGTTAGAGATGAAGTAACTTTTACTTTTGGGTCTAGTTTTTTTAATAAGTAAACAAACCTAGCAATCGCTAAAGTTGTCATTTCTGGGTCAATTGATTTTTCGTAGCGAAGCGAAGAATCGGTTTTAAGTCCTATTTTTGTACTTGTTTTACGAATAGTTGTTGCATCAAAAGTAGCACTTTCAAGAAGTAGGGAATTTGTGCTATCAGTAATTCCAGAAAGTTTTCCACCTTTAATTCCAGCAATTGCACAAGGTTCACCCTTGCTATCACAAATTAAAATTGAATTTTCAGGAACATCATGAAGTCCTCCTTCAAGTGTAAGCATTTTTGTGGTTTTTGTTGCTGATTTAACCATTATTCCTTTAACCAGTGAATTGTCAAAAGCATGCATTGGTTGACCTAATTCCAACATTAAATAATTTGTTAAATCAGTTAAAAGATTAATATCACGCATTCCACAATAATTTAATCTTATTTTAATTTCTTGATTTGAACGGTTTTTTGAAATATTACTTGCAGAGATTGAAGAATACCTTAAGCAGTTTTGATTTTCAACCTTTAATGAAAGTTTTGGAAGTTCTTTGAAATCTTCTAAATTTACAATTTGTAATGGTTTTAATTTTTTGTCAAAAATTGCTGCAAATTCTCGTGCAATTCCATAATGCCCCCAAAGGTCAGGTCGATTTGTTAGCGACTTGTTGTCAACTTCAAAAATAATGTCATCAATAGGAAAAACTTCTTTAATGTCTTGCCCAATTTTTACATTTTCTAAAATATCCATTATTCCGCTTTCATCGCTTCCAATACCCAATTCTTTTTCAGAACAACACATACCAAAACTTTCAACGCCAGCAAGTTTTGCTTTTCCTATTTTGGTTCCGCAAACAAAAGCACCGATTTTAGCAAAAGCAGTTATCATTCCTTCACGAACATTTGGAGCACCACATACAACTTGTAATTTCTCAATTCCTGTGTCAATTTCTAAAACATGTAATTTTACTGAATTTGGATGATTTTCAACCTTGTTAACACGAGCAAAAATAACACCACTAATATCGCTACCCTTAGAAATAACATCTTCAATTTCGGCAGTAGAAAGCATAAAACGTTTTTTTAATTCTTCTGTCGAAATTCCATCTAAATTAACATATTGTTTAATCCAATTTATTGAAATATACATTTTTTCCCCCCTTACGCTTTTACGCCAAATTGTTTTAAAATTTTTAAATTTCCACTATTTAAATGCCTAATATCATTAATTCCCGTTTGAAGCATAACAAGTCTATCAAAACCTAAGCCAAAAGCAAATCCACAATATTTTTCACTGTCTAAACCGCCAAATTTCAAAACATTTGGATGAATCATTCCACATGGGCAAAGTTCAATCCAGCCACTATGTTTACAAGTACTACATCCTTTTCCGCCACAAAAACTGCACATAGCATCAAGTTCAAAACTGGGTTCGGTGAAAGCAAAAAATCCTGGACGAAGTCTTACTTCAATTTCTTTTTTAAAAACTTCAGAAAGCATTTTTTTCATAAAATAAATTAAATTTGAAACTGAAACATTTTCATCAACAAGCATTCCTTCAAGTTGAAAAAAAGTGTTTTCATGTCCATGGTCAACAGCCTCATTGCGAAAACATCTTCCCGGAAAAATTGCTTTTAATGGTCCGTTGTATTTTCTTAAAATTCTGTTTTGAGCTGCTGAAGTATGCGTTTTTAAAACCTGTCCATTATCAAGCCAAAATGTGTCTTGCATATCTCTTGCGGGATGATTTTTTGGAATATTAACAGCATCAAAATTATTGTATTCGGTTTCAATTTCGTTTCCATCTTCAACTGTAAAGCCCATATTAATGAAAATATCTTCAATTTCTTTTTGCAAAATTGTGCGAGGATGAAGAGAACCATTGCCGAAATCAATAGGCATTGAAATGTCAATTTTTTTCTCACTTGAAATTTTGTTCAAAACATTTTCACTTTCAAGTTTTTCCTTTAATTCTTCAAGTTTAGTTTCAACGCTATTTTTTAAAGCATTAATTTTTTGTCCAAAATCTTTTTTTTGTTCGTTTGGTATTTCACGAATAAGCGGCATTAAAGTTGTAATTACACCTTTTTTACCTAAATATTTTACTCTTAAATTTTCAAGTGAAACGAGGTCATTTATACTTTTTAATTCTTCCTCAAATTCATTTTTTGCTTTTTCAATTAAATCCATAGAATTATTTTCCTTTTTTTAAATTCAAAATCATAATATCACAATTACTGCATTTTTTGCAATAAAAACTTAAAAATTAAAGCATTACTAAAAATTATATTATCTTGACAAAGCAAAAGATTTTATGTTACTTTTTGATTATGATTTATTTAGATAATGCAGCAACAACAAAACAAGAAAAAACTTCTTTAGAAGTGCAAAATTTTTTTGCAACAGAAAAATTTTTCAATCCATCGGCAATTTATGCAAATGAAAATGCCGTTAATCTTGAAAATGCAAAAAAAATAATAGCAGAAAGATTGGGAGTAAAATTTAATAATAATATTATTTTTACAGGAAGTGCAACAGAGGCAAATAATTTAGTTTTAACTTCGCTTAATGATAATTTTGTTATTTCTGCAGGTGAACATCCTTCAGTTTACAACACAGCATTACAATTTCAAAATCAAAAAAAAGATGTGAAGATTTGTCCACTTCAAACAAACGGAGAAATTAATTATGAAAAACTTGAAGAAACTCTCGACGAAAATACAAAACTAATTTCAATTATTCATGTCAGTAATGAAACCGGCGCAATAAATGATTTGAAAAAAATCAGTGAAATAAAAAAAAGAAAATGCCCAAATGCACTACTGCACAGTGACGGCGTTCAAGCATTTTGTAAATTAGATTATTCTATTTCTGAATTCGATGTTGATTTTTACACTGTAAGTGCTCACAAAATTGGAGGACCAAAAGGAATCGGTGCTTTGTTTGCAAAAAATAAAAACAAACTTAAACCATTAATTTTTGGAGGTGAACAAGAATACGGTTTGCGAAGCGGAACTGAAAATCTTCCTTCAATTATGGCATTTGCAAACATTGTTAAAACAAGGAAAAATAACATGGAAAAAATTCAAGAAATGCGTAAATTTTTTCTTCAAAATTTATTTGGAAACGAAAAAAATATTTCAAAAAGTGAAATTAAATTTAATGTTGAAAATGAAAATACTTCGCCCTACATTTTAAATTTGAGATTTGATGGTGTAAACGGAGAAACACTTGTGAATTTGCTTAAAACAAAAGAAATTTTTATTTCACGTGGAAGTGCGTGTTCTTCAAAAAAAGAAGGAAACAGAGTTTTAAAAGAAATTGGATTAAATGAAAAACAAATTAAATCAAGCGTTAGAATTAGTTTTTTGGAAAGCAATACTTTTGAAGAAATAAAGCTTGCATCAAGTGAAATAAAAAATGTTTACAATGAATTAAAAGAACATCTTAACATATAAGAAAAATTATAAAAGGAAAAGAATGAAAACAATAATATTAAGATTTGGTGAACTTTATCTTAAAGGAAAAAATCAAATTATTTTTAGAAAAACTCTTGTTAGAAATATTAAAAAATCACTAAACGGAATTGATTTTATATTAGAAAAACTTTGGGGAAGATATATTGTTAAAGTTGAGAAAAAAGATTTAGAAAAAACATGTGAAAAACTTCAAAAAGTTTTTGGACTTGTTTCTATTAGTGTTTCCATTGAAGTAAATGCAACAATATTAGATATTTCAAAAGAAATTTCTAATATAAAAATAAAAAGCGGATCTTTTAGAATTTCAGTTAACCGTGCAGATAAAGAATTTCCAATTAAATCAATTGATTTAGAAAGAAAACTAGGAGAAATTATTTTAGAAAATAATTCGCAACTAAAAGTAAAATTAAATAACCCTGAACATGATATAAAAATTGATATTAGAGAAAACAAAAAAGCATATATTTTCACTGAAGAATTAGAATGTGCTGGAGGTCTTCCGTATGGGACAGCAGGAAAAGGATTGCTTCTTTTATCAGGTGGGATTGATAGTCCAGTTGCATGTTTTCAAATGGCAAAAAGAGGACTTGAAATTAAATGCTTGCATTTCACAAGTTTTCCATATACAAGTGAACAAGCAAAACAAAAAGTAATTAAATTAACTCAAATTTTATCAGATTATTGCCCTAATTTAAAACTTTTTATTGTAAATATTACAAAAATTCAAGAAGAAATTCACAAAAATTGTGCGCCAGAATTAATGATTACAATTCTACGCAGATTTATGTATAGAATTGCTGAGGAAATAACACAAAAGCACAAAATTGGTTCTATTGTAACCGGTGAAAGCCTATCTCAAGTTGCTTCTCAAACTTTGGAAAGTCTTACAGTAATTGAAGAGGTTTTAAGCAAAAAAGTTATTGTTTTTCGTCCACTAGTTGCATTTGATAAAATTGAAACAATAAAAATTGCCGAAAAGATAGGAACGTACGAAACTTCAATTTTACCTTTTGAAGATTGTTGCACAGTTTTTTTACCTACAAATCCTATTATTAAACCTAATTTAATAAAAGTTTTAAAAGAAGAAGAAAAACTTGAAGTTGAAAAATTAACAAGTGAAGCAATTAATGAAATCGAAGAAATAAGAATTTAAAAAAATTATTCTAGTAAAAAAATGTTATTTTATTTTTGAATAATAATAATTCTAACAATATGTTATTATAAAAAAAATAAAAATTTTTACAAAATAATGCTTAATTTATAGTAAAAAAAATTAAATTTTATTGACAATTTTATTAGAATCATTTAAACTTAAAAAGTAAATTTGATTTTTATTAAATTTATAAAATGTTTTAAAAATGTCTTAAAGACATTTAAAGAAATATTATTTAAAAATAATAATGATTAAACAATTTGGAAGCATTTATAATTGTTTTTAGGTTTTAGTTCAAAATTTGTTTAAATATAGGCGTTAATATTGCGTCAAAAGTTTTACTTGAGAATTTTAATTAAAATTTATTAGATTTCTTAAATATCAAATAAATAAATATAATTTTTAATATATAAAACCTATAAAAATTAATATTGTGTTTCCTTAAATAAGAGGTAAAAAGATGAACATAGTAAGCATTTTATTAACGCTTCCAGCTGTTGCATCGGTTTTTATCGGCATTGGTTGCATTTTAATTGGACTAGTTGCAGGATATTTTATTACTAGAGAAGTTTTAGTAAAAAAAATTGGCAATAGTAAAACAACAGCAGCAAAAATAATTGAAGAAGCATATGCCGAGGCAAAAACAGTAAAAAAAGAAGCAGTTTTGGAAGCAAAAGAAGAAACAGTAAAACTTAAAGAAGAAGCAGAACGTGAAATTAAAGACAGAAGAAGCGAATTACAAAAAGCAGAATCAAGAATAGCTCAAAAAGAACAATTTATTGAAAAAAAAGACCTTTTTCTTGAAAAAAAGCAAGAAGACATTGACAAGCTAAAAACAGAAGTTGACGAAAAGCACAAAGAACTTGAAAAAAATTTATTTGAAACAAATAAATTAAAAGAACAAATCAAAACTGAACTTGAAAAAGTTTCAAACATGAAAAGAGATGAAGCAAAACAAGTTTTAATTAATTCAATGATTGATGAGGCAAAAAGAGATAGTATAAAAATTATTGCAAAAATTGAAGAAGAAGCAAATGATGAAGGACAAAAACGTGCGAGCAAAAGAAATTGTCGCAAATTCAATTCAAAAATTAGCAACAGACTTAACAGCAGAAATGACAGTCTCCTCGGTTGCAATCCCAAATGAAGAAATGAAGGGAAGAATAATTGGCAGGGAAGGAAGGAATATTAGAGCAATTGAAACAGCAACAGGGGTTGATTTAATTGTTGATGACACTCCAGATACAATAACTGTTTCAGCATTTGATCCCGTTAGACGTGAAATTGCCAGGTTAGCGCTAGAAAAACTTATTTTAGATGGCAGAATTCATCCAACAAGGATTGAAGAAATTGTTGAAAAAGTAAAGAAAGATATTGATGGAACAATTAAACAAGCGGGTGAAAATGCAGTTAATGAAACCGAAGTATATGGAATACATCCCGACTTAGTTAAAATTCTTGGAAGATTAAAATTTAGAACAAGTTATGGACAAAATTGTTTAAAACATAGCATTGAAACATGTTTTATTGCAGGATTGTTAGCAACTGAATTAGGTGCAGATGTAAAAATTGCAAAACGTGGAGGACTTTTACACGATATTGGAAAAGCACTTGACCACGAAGTTGAAGGTACACATATTACAATAGGTGTTGACCTTGCTAAAAAATATAAGGAACCTCAAGCAGTTATTCACTGCATCGAAGCACATCATTTTAATGTTGATTTTGAAAGTGTTGAAGCCGTAATCGTTCAAATTGCAGATGCAATTTCAAGTTCAAGACCAGGTGCAAGAAGAGAGTCGCTTGAAAACTATGTTAAAAGACTTGCAAAACTAGAAGAAATATCTGCATCATTTAAAGGAGTTGACAAGGCATATGCAATACAAGCGGGAAGGGAAATTAGAGTAATTGTAAAACCCGAAGAAGTAAGTGATGAAACAGCATTATTTTTAGCAAAAGACATTGCGAAAAAGATTGAAGATGAATTACAATATCCAGGACAAATTAAAGTTAATGTTATAAGAGAATCTCGCTTTACAGAAATAGCAAAATAAATTAATAATAAAGATAAATGCACCAAATAAACGGTGCATTTTTTTTATGGAAGTATGATTTATTTTTATATAAATAAAGATTTTTTTCGCTCATAGTAGTACTATTTTCTTTAGTAAATAATTATTAATAAAATTTAAATATAGATATTGGAAACATCAATTTTAAATTTATTTTTTTATTGATTTTAGATTTAGTAATCAAACCCTTATTTTCTGCCTACATTTCTTCGCAAAAGTTGTCTTTTACGAATAGTTACATATAGATATTTAGGAATTTTCTGCTATTCTGCTCTTCCCCACTCTTTAATAATATTTATGTATTGATAATAAATAATTTAAAAAACAATAAATCGTTGAACTCAGTTCTTAAATAATTTATTATAAAATAAATTATAAAAAGACATTTAATGACACTTCACTTTCATTAGCAACTTGACACTATATTTCACTTGTGTTAGTATTCAATATTATTTAAAAATTGAGGAGAAAGCGAAGTGTTTTCAAGATTGCCAACAATAAAGAAATTTTTAATTCAACAAGGTGAATGTTTAAACAAACTTAAAACTTTAGCTAGATGCAGTAAAAAAATTACTCAAAATTATTGTAGAATAAATTATGCAAATAATGGTTTATGAATATTCATGAAGGAGTACGTTTTTTTTGATACTAGAGGAGTGGAACTTGAGGACTATTTATTTTCTATTGATGAGAAAACATACTATACTTATTTACAAAACAAAATTGGAAAAAGTATTGAATTAACAAGGTATTTTTTAAATTATAAAAATCATGTATTACGCCTTAATGAATATGACGATGATTTAAAAGGACTTTGCAACGTTGAAATTGACCTTTTAATTGAAGAATCAACAAATTTTTCACCACCCAAATGGTTTGGACAAGAAATTACAAAGGATAAAAGATTTAAAATTTATAATCTTGCCACAAAAGGAAATCCTTTAATATATGAAGATGGATTTTTTAAAGATTAAGAAATAAAATAAATAATAAAAAACTAATTTTCACATTTATTAAAAACATGCTTATTTTATGATTAAAATCTGGTTATAGGTAAAAAATTAAATTTCATAACTAACATATGAAATTTTTTTATATTTTCATTTTTTTACTTCACTTCTTATTTATTTGACTTAAAGAAGAATTTCTTTATATAATTGTTTTGAAAACCTTTTGTTTTTTATAAAATTTTTTAATTAAATTTTTTGAGGTTATTATTTTGGAACCAAATAAAATTGCACGTGGACAGCTTTCTGAAAAAGTACTATTTTCACTTAAAGAAAGCGATAAATATGGTTATGAAATTATTGATTTTATTAAAATCAATAATGATATTATTGTCAAAAAACCAAGTTTGTATTCTTGCTTAACAAGATTAGAAGAGCAAGGACTTGTTTCATCATATTGGAAAGATAGTGATATTGGCGGAAAAAGGCATTATTATCGTTTAACTGAAAACGGTAGAATACATATTTCTGATTCACAAAAAATTCATGCAACCGATACAAATGTTAAAGTAAACACAAATTTAAAACAAGAAAATTTATTTGAAGTTCCTGCTAAAATATATTTTCAAGATAATATTTCTAAAAATAATCAAGCAATTAATAATCAAAATAGTAATACCGTTGAAAAAAAAGAAAATACTACCCCATCTGAAACCACAAAAAAAAATAAGCAGGGCAAAGATTTTCTTCAATTTAACTTGTTTAACAACACAGATTTTGTTGCACAACCTCTCGAAGATGATGAAGATATTTTTCATTTTGAGACAAACGAACAAACTCCTCAAATTTTTAATGCAACAAACTTCAATTTAAATGAAAACGAAAAAATAAAAGTTGAAAATTTTGAAAAAACAGAAAAAGATAATAATACTCAAGTTAAAAAAGCATTCGATATTAAAGAAAAAAATGAAAATAATAAAATTACTCCTGACAGTAATTCAAACATAATAACAAAAAAAGAAAAAAAGAAAAAAGAAAAATCTTTTAAATCAGCTGAAGAAGAAAAAAAAGATAAAGTAAGCGAACAAACTATTTTATTTAATGAATTTAATTTTGAACAGGAATTTGAAAAATATTATCGCTCAATGCCTAGTTATACTGAAACAATTAAAACTGGAAAAATTAAATTAGCTAATCATTTAACCAAATCTCCTGAAATTTCAAAAACTAGTAATACTTTTGGTAATCAAGTGTCTACACAGCAAAGTTTTGAAAATGTTAACACAAAAGCATTATTTAATGATGATATTCCTTTGCCACATTTAATTATGAATAAAGACCAAATTCAAGAACAAACTGCTAAAAAAAATGATAAAAATGATGATGCGGTTCTAATCACAGCAACACCAATTCAACCTGCAAAAGTTAAAAAAATTGCTCCGGCAGTTTTTCCAATTACTCAAACAAACAATAATTATAAAACCAATCAAACTGAAAATTCATACTTTCGAAAAAAAGAAGATTTTACTCAAAATAATTATGATGATTTTGAAGATGATTTAGATATTGATGAAAATTATGTAAAAGAATCTTATCAAACATTAAAGGAGTATTTTCAAACAAAAAATTTAAAATTAAAAATATATGACAAAACAAATTTAAAAATAGCACCTTTCAAAGAAAAACTAAAACTGAATAAAAGCAATTTTTTTTCTAACTTAATTTTTTTTATTCTAACTTTAATTGAAACAATAACCTGCTATATTTTATTAGATTATTATTCTCTTTTGCCACCAAATATTATTTGGTTTTTCATTGCAATTTCTTTAATATTTACTGTGAAATTTGTTGTTTCATTAATTTCATTTTTAAAAAAAATAGAAATAAAAAAAGAATTCAATCCTTTATGGTTTAAGTTAATTTTAATCATTATCGGTTCAGGTATAATATTCGCTGTTAATTATTTATTTGGTTTAAATCAATATAACTTTCTTGAATTTTCATCAACTCTATTTTTACCTATTGCAATAATTATAAATTATATTATTATTCATTTTGTAAATTTAATTATATTAAATATTAACACAAATAATTTAAATAATAATTAAAAAAAAATTATTAATTTAATTTAAATACAATTTTTTATCAACTATAAAAAGTTTAAAATTTTTTAAAAAAATTATCATGAAAAATTTAAAAATAATTATTCTTTTTTTTGCTGTTAAAATTAAAAAATTTTTAAAAACCAAAAAACTTTTTATTCTATATATTCAAAAGAAATGTCTTTAATCTCAACAGTATCACCGTTTTTTAATCCTTGTTCTTTTAATTTTTCAATAATACCATCATCAATTAAACGTTTTTGAAAATATGAAAAAGAAGTGTAATCATGAAGGAAAACTCCCCTTACTAAATTTTCAACATATCCTCCACTAACCCTAAAGGTTTGTTCATTAATTTTCTCAATTACAATGCTTGTTTTATCTCTTTTGTCAATCTCAAAAATTTCGCTTTCAAATTTTTTTATATGCGGAATATTTTTTAATTTTTCAAAAATTTCATTTTTTAAATTATTAATATTATAATTAGTTATTGAAGAAATTTGAATTGTTTTAACTTTTAATTCTTTTTCAAATTTTACAACTTTTTTCTTTAATTCTTCTTTGGAAAGCAAATCACATTTTGTCAAAACGACAATTTGTTCTAATTTTGAAAGTTTTTCACTATATTTTTTAAGTTCGCAATTAATTTTTTTGTAATCAAGAATTGCATTTCTCCCCTCACTTTCAGATATGTCAACCAAATGAACAATTAACCGAACTCGTTCAATATGTTTTAAAAAGTGATGACCAAGTCCAACACCCTCACTTGCTCCTTCAATTAATCCGGGAATATCGGCAACAATAAATGAGTTATCATAATAATTTACTATTCCTAAATTTGGGTAAAGAGTTGTGAAAGGATAATTAGCAATTTT
This sequence comes from uncultured Christensenella sp., assembly GCA_964554475.1. Taxonomy (GTDB): domain Bacteria; phylum Bacillota; class Clostridia; order Christensenellales; family UBA1242; genus CAJKWP01. The sequence goes on along the minus strand of CAZKOT010000009.1, from coordinate 10,525 downwards.
TGGTTTTGCATTACTAATAACAGATAAAAGAGTGGATTTTCCAACATTAGGATAACCAACCAAACCAACATCTGCAATTGTTTTCAATTCTAAAATTACTTTTAATTCTTTTGTTTTTTCGCCACCCTGTGAAAATTTTGGAGCTTGTCTTGTTGGAGTTGCATATTGCATATTGCCCTTCCCTCCACTTCCTCCCCGAAGTAGTTTAAAAGTTTGATTTTCTTCTGACATATCAATAATCACTTTTTCACTCTCTGCATCATAAATAATCGTACCAATGGGAACATCAATAATAATATCTTTTCCGTCCGCACCAGTTTTTTGTTTTTTCATCCCATTTTTTCCATTTTCAGCAACAAATTTCTTCTTATATTGAAAAGATATAAGACTATTAATATGAGAACTAGCTCTAAAGATTATATCTCCTCCCTTTCCTCCATCTCCTCCATCAGGACCCCCTTTCATTGTTTCAACGCTACGATAAAAAGAGGCGCAGCCATCGCCACCATTTCCTGCTTTCAATATTATTTTAACTCTATCAAGAAACATAATCCTTTTCCTTTTTATTAAATAAATAAAACTTACATTTTTTCTTAAAACAACAGTTTTCACACTTTGGTTTCCTACTTGTACAATGATATCTTCCAAAAAGAACAAATTGATAATGCACTCTAGACCAATCTTTCTTTTCGAAAAATTTCATTAATAGGTCTTCACACTGTCTTACTGTTTGCACATTTACAATACCTAGTCTATTAGAAACTCTAAAAACATGAGTGTCTACAGCAATTGCCGGATAATCATAAGCAACTGACAAAACAACGTTTGCGGTTTTTCTGCCAACTCCCCTTAATTTAAGAAGTTCATCAAGTGTTTTAGGCACTTCTCCATTAAATTGACTAATTATATCTTTGCTTGATTCAATAATTGATTTTGCCTTGTTATGATAAAATCCGCAAGTATAAATTAATTTTTCAAGTGTTTTTTGATCCAACTTTGCAAAATGTTCTGGTTTATTATAAGTTTTAAATAGTTCTTCGGTTACATTGTTAACTCTTTTGTCTGTACATTGAGCAGATAGAATTACAGCAATCAAAAGTTCAAAAACACTCGAAAAATTTAACTCACATTTTGGATTGGGAAACATTTTATTTAAACAATCTAAAATCTCTTTTGAATTCATAAAAAAAGTATAACATAAAATAATAAAAATTTGTATTATTTATAATACATACTTCAAATTATTATGCTCTCATTTGTCATGTTTACTTAAATTATTATTGATTAATTTTTTATATTTTTTTTTATTAAATAAATCAAAATCAATTAAACTTCATATCTAAATGCTTTTTGAAATTTGCCTTTGTGAAGTTGCTTTCCTTTAGCAACTCGGTCTGCAATCTCAACTTCTTTTGAATCAATAAAGTGAATTTTTTCACCATTAATTAAAGCAATTGAACATGATAATTCATTATAATCAGCATATACAATTGACTTTATTCCATCTTTATTATTAATTATTTTTAAACCTTTTCGGTAACGTGGCATTACTGAAAACTCGCTTATTGGAACTTTTTTACAATAGCCGTTGTTGGTTAAAATCGTAAGAAAACCTTTTGTTGAAGCTTGTTCAGCACAAATAATTCTATCATTTTCGTTAATATTAATTCCAAAAACACCACCTGCTCCTCGCGATTGAGGTGTTAAATCTTTTGGGTCAAAATTTAAGGTGTTACCATCTTTACTAACCATAATAATAGAAGAATTTAATTTTGCATTTTCAACTGAAATAACGCTATCATCTTGCTTTAATTTCATAACTTGATAAAAATTTTTATTTATAATGCAATTTTCTAATAAAATTTTTTTAATATAACCATAAGAAGTCATAAAATACAAAAATTCGTTTTTTATTTCTTTATTTAAAATAATTATTGAAACTACAACTTCATCTCTTGTGGCATATTTACAAAGCGATAATAAATCACTCCCTTTTTCACGCCATTTTGCTTCAGGAATTTTATCCGCCAAAATTCGCAAGCAATTTCCTTTATCTGTAAACATTAGAAGTTGTGCATCTGTTTTAGTTTTACGAAGTTGAGTGTGAACATCAAATAATGTTGAATTTGTAACAACCTCTTTTTGAGAAAGTGAGTAGTTTTTCATAGGAATTTGTTTAATTGTTTTTGCTGCAGTAAGACCAACCACAATTTCTCTTGCAAAAGCAACTCTTTCGGGTTCTATATCATTTTTTTCATTTTTCAACTCTTTTAAATCTAAAATTTGACTTCTACGAGGATTACCAAATTGCTTTTTAATTTCAAGTAATTGATTCTTCACAACATTATATTGTTTTGCTTTAGAATTTAATATTTCAGTAAGTTGAATAATTAATTTTTTTAATTGTTTTAATTCTTCTTGAAGTTTTAAAATTTCTAAATTTACAAGTCTTGAAAGTTTCATGTCTAAAATTGCCTGTGCTTGACGAATTGAAAGTTTAAATCTTTCAATTAAAGCATCTCTTGCATGCATAACACTGCTGCTACTTTTAATAATTTTAATCACTTCATCAATATTAGCAATTGCAATTAGTAATCCTTCAACAATATGTTCCCTTTCCTTTGCAACATTCAAATCATATTCAGTTCTTCTATAAACAATTTCTCTTTGATATTCAACATAGTATGAAATAATTTCTAACAAACCCATTTGTTTTGGTTTTCCGTTTGCAATTGCAACCATATTTATTCCAAATGAAGCTTGTAATGATGTAGTTTTGTAAAGATATTCTAAAATTGCTTTCGTATTTGCGTCTTTTTTTAATTTAATAACAGCCCTCATACCCTTTCTGTCCGATTCATCCCTTATTTCAGAAATTGCAAAAAGCTTATCTTTGTTGTTATCTTTTAATTCAACAATTTTTTGAAGTAATGCTGCCTTGTTTACTTGATAAGGAATTGAACTAATTACGAGCTGTTCCTTGTCGCCATCTTTTTCGATGTCAACTTTCGCTCTAATTATTATTTTTCCTTTTCCATTTTGATAAGCATTTACTAATTCCTCATCTGTAAGCAAATATGCTCCTGTAGGAAAATCTGGACCTTTAATATATTGCATCATTTCTTCAAGAGTAATTTCTTTATTTGCAATATAAGCAACAATTCCATTAATAACTTCTTCCAAATTATGAGGTGGAATATTTGTTGCAACCCCAACTGCAATACCTGAAGCACCATTAACTAAAAGATTTGGAAAAGCACCTGGAAGCATATCAGGTTCTTTTAATGTATCATCAAAATTATAACTCCAGTGAACTGTATTTTTTTCTAAATCTTTCAAAAGTAACATTGCAAGTGGAGTTAATTTTGCTTCTGTGTAACGCATAGCGGCAGCAGAATCACCATCAATTGAACCAAAGTTTCCATGACCGTGCACAAGGGTTTCACGTAGTGAAAAATCTTGTGCCATCCTAACCATTGCTTCATAAACAGAAGAATCTCCATGAGGGTGATATTTTCCCATACAATCACCCACTATCCTTGCACTTTTTCGAAAACTTTTGTCGGGTTCAAGACCTAATTCAAGCATACTAAAAAGAATTCTTCGTTGAACAGGTTTTAATCCATCTTCAACACGTGGAAGCGCTCTGTCCATTACAACGTGTTCAGTGTAAGGAATCATGGATTCATGAAGAACTTCATCAAGAGATTTAAATATTGTGGTTTCTCCACCAAAAGGAGGTAATAAATCTTGTTTTGATTTTTTGCGCTTGCTTTTTTTCACTTCTGAAAGTTCATTTGCAACTTCGAGATTTTTTTCTAATTGATTATTTTTTATTTCTTTTTCTTCGATTTGTGAAAAATCAAACTGACCATCAAGAACATCATTAATTTGTTTATTGTCCTTTAATTCAGATTCAAAATTTTTGCTTTCATTTTCTTGTTTACTTTCTTTATTTTCGCTTTTGTCTTTCATTTATACTCCTAGGTTGAATTCCACTTTCGTTTTCTGCATAATTATTTTCTGCAATTATATGCCACAAATTTTAATTATTTTTTTAATTTTATCTCTTCAAAATATGAGTCACCCTTATTAAAATTAGCATGCTTATTTATATAAGCCTTTCGTGCTTCAATATTGTCGCCCATTAGTGTTGAAATTAAAACTTCCGCTTGTGCAATATCATCAATTCCCACTTTTACAATTGTTCGTTTTTTAGGATCCATTGTTGTTTCCCAAAGCTGTTCGGGATTCATTTCACCTAAACCTTTATATCTTTGTATTTGATAATTTTTTCCAAATTTTTTTAATGTTTCTGCAAGCTCTACATCAGAATAAACATATTCTTCGGTTTTTGAATTATACACTTTATATAGCGGAGGAAGTCCTATATAGACGTGTCCGTTTGTAACAAGTTCTTTCATATATCTAAAAAAGAAAGTTAATAAAATTGCTCTAATATGAGCACCGTCTTGGTCCGCATCAGATAAAATTATTACTTTGTTATATCTTAAATTATTTAAATTGAAATCCTCACCGATTCCGGTTTCCAAAGCACTAATAATTGTTCTAATTTCTTCATTTGCAAGAACTTGGTCAATACGTTTTTTTTCAGCATTTAACGGTTTTCCACGAAGAGGAAGAATTGCCTGAAATGAACGATCTCTGCCCATTTTTGCACTTCCTCCCGCACTGTCTCCTTCAACAATAAAAAGTTCGCAGTTTTCGTTTTTCCTTCCAGTGCACGAAGCAAGCTTCCCAACAAGATTATAATTGTCAATTTGATTTTTTGCCCTTGTTAGTTCTTTTGCTTTTCTTGCGGCCTCTCTTGATTTTGCTGCAATACGAGCTTTGTTATAAATTGCTTCAAACGCTTTTTCAAATTCGGCTTGTTTAAACATTTTTGAAAGTTCATAATAAACAACACCTTCAACTTCGGATTTAATTTCTGGATTTCCTAGTTTTGTTTTTGTTTGACCTTCAAATTGAATATTTCTCATTTTTATTGCAATGACAAATGATGCTCCCTCACGAAAATCATCACCAATTAATGCCCTTTCTTTTTCTTTTACAAGTCCTTTTGTTTTTGAAAATTCATTCATTGCTTTTGTAAAAGCAACGCGAAAACCAACTTCATGTGTTCCACCTTCAGTTGTTGGAATATTATTGACATAAGAAAAACTATTTTCAGT
>CAZKOT010000009.1:0-5323 GCA_964554475.1 uncultured Christensenella sp. | reverse complement strand
GCTTCAAATTTTATTAAGTTTGTTTCTCCAACAATATGAAGTGGAGGTTTAAAGAGGGATGATTTTCCTTCATTTAAATACATAATAAAATCTTTTAATCCGCCTTCAAAACAAAAGACATCATTCAACTTGTTTTTTTTGTCAATTAATTCAATTATTATACCTTTATTTAAATATGCAAGTTCTTTTGCACGTTTAAAAATTGTGTCATAATTAAAAGTCAAATCACCAAAAATAAGAGGATCAGGTAAAAAGGTTACAATAGTTCCAGTTTTATTTGTTGAATCTAATTCTTTAAGCGGAGCAACAGGTTTTCCACTATGTACTTTTCCTTTATCATCCTTATAACTTTTAAATTCCATAAAATAACGCTTCTTGTCTCGATGTACATAAACTTTAAGAAATTTTGAAAGTGCATTTGTAACAGATGCTCCTACACCATGCAAGCCTCCTGAAAAATTATAATTTTCGTTATTAAATTTTCCACCTGCATGAAGTTTTGTAAAAACAACTTCAACACCGCTTTTTTTGAGTGTGGGATGTAAATCAACTGGAATACCTCGCCCATTATCCTCAACAGTTACACTTCCATCATTATTTAAAACTATTGTAATTTTATTTCCAAAACCGTTTGAAACTTCATCAATTGAATTGTCTACAATTTCCCAAAGTAAATGATGTAGTCCTTTAGACCCCGTTGTTCCAATATACATTCCAGGACGCAGTCTTACTGCTTCCAAACCTTCTAAAACGACAATATCTTTGCTATCATAAACTGTTGCTGACATTTAATTCCTCTTTTTATTGTTATAAAAAAAATATTTCAAATATTTTTTTATTTATATACGTTTTCTTATTTTTAATTCTATTTTTCCTTTTTTTAAGTTCACATCATCTTTTCAATATGTTTAAAAAAATTATTAACATGAACTATGCTTTCACCAATAAGTTTTTCGGAAAAAATTTTCTTTTCAGTATTATTAATACTTACAAAATTATTAATGTTAATATTTTTTAAATAATTAAATGTTTTTAAAAATATTTCGTAAAAAGAGTCTCCGTAAAAAAGTTCATTAGGAACATTATATAACAAAGATTCAATCAATGATTGATTTGCATGTTGACCGAAAATATTAAAAAACAAATTATTATAAACTCGCAGAAGTAAAATAAATATTTCGCCGATCTTTTCAATTTTTTCTTTTATGTTTTGTTCTTTTTCACCAAAATTAAATTCAAAAAATTTATTTGTGTAATCATTATAAAGTTTAAACATGTCTAAAGAAGAAATAACAGGAAAAACATTTATGTCAATGCCTAAATGCTCGCGTGCAACAATTTTGAAACCATTATTCGTTACAAAAATATAACTCGTTGTATCAATGTATTTTAGTAAATTTTTTACTATTGCTGATTTAAGATTTGCAATTGAAAACTTGTTAATAGGAATTATTACTTCTTGTTTTGCTTTTATTTTTTCTTGTTCTTTTTTCTTTCTACGTTTGCTTTTTTTATCGGCCAAAACTCCTTTCCAAGAAAATTTTATTTTATTCCAAAAACGTATAAACTTGTTGTTTACAAGTTTCATTGTATTAAGTTCCAGTTGAGGAGATTTAAAACAAATGTAAAGGTCAATTTCGGAATTAACTGTTGTTGCGCCAGTAGAAAACTCTCCACCTAACATAAAAGAATAATCAGATGTAACGACGGGATTTTTTTTACGTATATCTTCAATAACTTCAGTCAAAACATCTTCTGCCCAATCCAAAACATTTGTTGCCACATCAATAGGACAAGGTTCAGAAAACTCATTAATTATTTCTTCATTAAATACTTTCATTTTTTTTCCTTATTAAAATTAATTGTGAATTAAGAATAATTATTTTCTATTTTACTTAAATTTTTTCACAGTGTAATAAAAATAAATAATTTATTTGATGTTATATTTTTTTATTTATATATAAAAATTAAGATTTTATCTTAATTATTGTTTGTCCACCCATAAACGGAACTAAAACTTTTGGAATATTCACACTACCATCTGCATTTTGAAATTGTTCAACGATTGCAGGAAAAATTCGACTTGTGGCCAAACCAGAAGCATTTAAAGTGTGACAAAATTTTGTTTTTCCGCTTTCTGTTTCCCTGTATTTAATATTTCCTCGCCTAGACTGATAATCCTTTGCATTAGAAACTGAAGATACTTCTTTGTAGCCATTCATACTTGGTATATAAACTTCTAAATCATAAGTTCTAGCAAGGGCGTGAGAACAATCACCTGCTGCAAGTTTTACAGTATTAAAATGTAGACCTAATTTTTCAATCAAAGTTTCGCCCTTTTTCAAAAGTTCCAAAAATGCTTTTGGAGAATTTTCTTCTGTGGTATATTGAAACATTTCAATTTTGTTAAATTGAAAGCCTCTTATCATTCCTCTTTCTTCGGTTCGGTAACTCCCTGCTTCAGTGCGATAGCAAGGGGTGTAAGCAAAATACTTTTTTGGAAGTTCTTTTTCACTTAAAATCTCATTTCTATGAATATTTGCAAGAGGCGTTTCTGCAGTTGGCAACAAGTATTTTTTTGGATTAGTACCTTCAAGCCAAAAATCTTCTTTTGTGAATTTAGGAAATTGCCCTGCCGTAAAACCGCTTTCATAATTCATTAAATGAGGAGGGAGAATAAATGTATAACCATCTTTTAAATGTTCAGTAACAAAAAAATTTAATAATGCCCATTCAAGTCTTGCACCTTCATCAGTGTACATCCATGTCCCACTTCCACTCATTTTTGCTGCTCTACTGTAATCAATTAATTTTAAACTTTCACATAGTTCAACGTGATTTTTTGGTTTAAAATTAAATTTAGGAGGTTCTTTAAATGTTTTTATAATTTGATTATTTTCTTTTCCACCTGGCAATAAATCATCATCGGGTATTGTTGGCAACATAAACATTATTTCATCAATTTGCTGATCAAGTTTCGAAATCTTTTTTTCTACATCTTCAATTTTAACATTAATATCTTTTACTTTTTGAAAAATTGTAGCAATATCACCACCCTCTTTTTTTACAATGGGAACTGAAGAAGAAAGTTTGTTCTTTTCTGTTTTTAATTCATCACTTTTTTTTACAAGTATTTTCTTTTTTTCAACAAGATCCAACAGTCCCTCAGGCTCAAAAACAAAACCTTTTTTAGCCAAAGCATCTTTAACATATTGTGGTTTTTCTTTTATTAAATTAATATCAAGCATATTTTCTCCCAAAAATTTTTTTATAATTAAGTATATAACAGAAAAATGTGTTAAATCAAGCAAAATAAACGCAATTATACTTTGTTAAATCAAAATCAATAAAAAATCTATGTATATTTATACATTTTAATTTATATTTATAATATTTAATTTTATTATTTTGCTTTGTATTTTTTTCAAAAAGCATTAAAATACTATTATGAAATCCAATTATTTTTTAGAGAGGAATAAAAACAATATTAAAGCATTATCAAACTATCTTGAAAAAATGCCACAATTTTGTTATGAATTTTTTGTTGGTATTGAAAATTACACAACACCCCTTACAAGATTAAATTATGCGAGTGACTTAAGAATTTTTTTTGATTATATTTCAAAATTTAAATTTGGAAAAGATGCTTCAAAAATTACTTTAGACGATTTGAATCAATTAAAGCTTTTGGACATAGAAAAGTTTTTAAGTTATCTTTCTTATTACACTTATGAAGAAAAAAGTTACACAAACAATGAAAAAGGAAAAGGACGTAAACTTGCAACACTACGAACATTATTTAAGTATTTTTACAACAAAGATTACTTAAAAGAAAACATTGCAAGTAAAATTAAAACCCCAAAGCAATATCAAAAACCTATAATTCGTCTTGAAGTTGATGAAGTTGCAAACATTTTAAATGAAGCAGAAAACCCACAATTTATGAGTAAAACTCAAATTAGTTATAACAAGCACACAAAAATTCGTGATGTTGCAATTCTCACAGTATTTTTAGGAACCGGAATTCGAATAAGCGAGTGCGTTGGTCTTAATGTTGAAGACATTGATTTTCGCAACAATGCTTTCAAGGTTACTAGAAAGGGTGGAAGTCAAGTTGTTCTTTACTTTTCTAGTGAAGTAAGACAAGCATTAATTGATTACCTAAAAGAAAGAGACAGTAAATTCAACAGCGACAGTAACGCACTTTTCCTTTCTCTTCAAAACAAAAGAATTACTCCGCGTGCAGTTCAAAACCTAGTAAAAAAATATGCTCAATTAATCACTCCATTAAAAAAGATTTCTCCCCATAAATTACGAAGCACTTACGGAACTAATCTTTATCGCGAAACTCAAGATATTTATGTCGTTGCAGATGTTTTAGGTCATAAAGACGTTAACACAACAAAAAAACATTATGCAGCAATCAGTGAGGACATTAGAAGAAAAGCAGCGGATAAAGTCAAATTAAGGTAAAAAAAAATTAAATAATAAATAATCACTTGCATTTAATTTTAAATATAATATAATAATTACAAAAATTTTATAAAGCAGGAAAAATTATGGAAAAACAATTACAAACTTTAAAAAATGTATTAGAAGAATTTATATATAGTGTTAGTAATAATACCTTTCGTAAAAATACTATAAAAAAATTAGCAAAAAGAATATTATTTTTTGAAATTGATAAAAAAGAAAATATTAATTCTATTTTAATGGAAATTTCTAATAATGCTTCTAATATTCAAGATTTACTTAAATTAGATGCAGAGGCAATATTTAATAATGACCCGGCAGCAGACAGTTTAAACCAAATTATATATTGTTATCCTGGATATAAAGCAATTTTGTATTTCAGAGTTGCACATGAATTTTATAAAAGAAATTTAAAAAATATTGCCAGAATTATCACTGAACTTGCTCATTCAGTAACTGGTATTGACATACATCCTGGTGCTGAAATTGGAAAATATTTTGCAATAGACCACGGAACAGGTGTTGTTGTTGGTGAAACAACAGTAATTGGAAACAATGTAACAATTTATCAAGGTGTAACTTTGGGAGCATTACATCTTGAAAACAGAGAGCAAAAAGGACAAAGAAGACATCCTACAGTTGAGGACAATGTTACAATTTATGCAAATGCAACAATTTTGGGTGGGAAAACCGTAATAGGAAAAGGAAGTACGATTGGTGCAAATGCTTTTGTTGTTAAATCTGTTGATCATAATAGCAAAGTAAAAATGGAAATTTAATTTACATTACTTATTAATAAAATAGCAGTTTTATTCTTTTGTTATTTATAAAAAATATTGTGCAGACTGTC
>CAZKOT010000008.1:29360-39104 GCA_964554475.1 uncultured Christensenella sp. | reverse complement strand
GAAGTAATATATTGCTTTGGTAATTAAATTGCAAAAAAAGTGTAACTTCCCCCTCTTTTCCACAATAAAGATTTTGCACAAGACCTTGATAGTAAGAATTGTGCTTAATTCGTGAAAGCTTTGGATATGTCTTTTTTAAAAACTCATTTTCCACCAATTATTTTATATGAAATATTGCAGTGGTTAGTGAAAAACATAAATATCACATTTCACTTCCTATTATTGTATTATTATGTTAAAATAATTTCGTGAAAAAAAAATTTAGACTAAAAACAAATTTAGACTATCGAGAAAGAGCAATGGGCAAGGCTCGACAAATGCCGAAAGGCAGGAGTTTACTTTATGTTAATGACTGCCCTCGCCTCTTGACGGGCTTCGCCCTACAAAATTGCAAAAGCAATTTTGACGGCTCGTCAGCGTTTGGCAACAAACGAAACAGCAAAAAATTAATAAATTTTTTGCGTCCATTGCGCTTTGTCGACAGTCTGAAAATTTTAATTTTAGTTTTTGTTTTTCTGCCTTGTATATTATTGTTTTCAGGATGTAGTAGTCCTTTTTATAGTTTAGAAGTTTTGCCCCTTGCGCAAAGTAGTATTACCAAAATGAGAATGGTGAAAAGTGATTCATTTCCTGTTGAATTACCCCTTGAAGATAGGAATACAATGTTGAATTTATTTGAAAATTTACAATTAAATGAGGAAATCAATCCTTCTGAACAATCATATCAATATGTGATTGAAATATATTATAAAAATGGCCTTCTTACTAGAATAGATTACATTTATTTAACCGAGGAGTTTATTTATAAAAAAGTTGGGTTTAAAACTATCGAAAAAAACACTGAAATTAAAAATGCAACCGAAGAGATATATGTGAGATTGCAACAAAAACTTTTAACCGGATTGTAAGAATGAAAAAATTTTCAAAATCAGATGAAAAATTTTTGTGTAAAAATTGCAACAAAATGGTTGATAAGCTTGGATATACTTCAAGAAATCATTGTCCATTTTGCTTGTATTCTTTGCATGTTGACAATAATCCCGGTGACAGAACGAATATTTGTAAGGGATTGATGAAACCGATAGACATAGAAATTAATTCCAAAAAAGGAAATATTATCATTCATAAATGTCAAAAATGCGGAGAACTTAAAAAAAATATTTCTGCTAAAGATGATAACGAAAAATTAATTCTAAAATTATTATCAAAATCATAAAAATACATAGTGGTTAACTATTATAAGATGTGATTTTGGTATTTTTTTATCTTAAATTAAAAATATTTTATTATTATAAAATTCCTTAAAATAGTTGATTATAATCTATTTTATTTTTTAACCATTTTATAAAATTAAATTAAAATAAAATCTAAGGAGATAATAATTGAATAAAGTTACCGTTAGATATTTACAATTATTACTAATTTACTTAACAGTATTAATTACTATATTTCTAATTATTTTCCAATAATAATTAATACTATTTTTTTAAATTGTCATTTCTTGTCCTTTATTATTATCATCTCCCGTTTGCATTTCAACAACTTTTCTTTTATTTTTATAAATATCCATGCAATATGTAATTGATTCTTCAATTGCAGCTTCAATATCATCATCGGTTACCCCAAGTTCTTTTTCAATTATATTTCTATCAATAAAACTATTGTTCGTCATTAATTGAACAAACTTGACAGGATCAAGTCCAGATTCAATATTTTTTGCTTTAAAATCTTTTGCCATTTTTCTTGAGTAAAGCTTATAAAGAAAAGTTGGTATTGTAACAACCTTTTTTTCAGGATATCCCATATATTTTGTTACAAGGGTGAGAAGTTCCACCCATGTTTTGTTATCCCAACCAACAGGATAGCATGTTCCACCCTTTCCTTTTTCAATTGCACCAGCAATTGCTTGTCCAACTTGACGAACGGTTACCATGGTTGTCCCACCTTTTGGAAAAAATATTCTTTTTTTCATTGGCATTAACAGGTCAATATAAAGCATCCAAACGGGTTTACGCCCTTTTTGAGCACCGAAAATATAAGGAAGTTCAAGAAACATTACTTGAAAATTTTTATTAGAAAAAGATAGAGCAAAATTTTCCTGGTCAATTCTACTTCTAATGTAAGGATGGTATTTTGTAAGCTCCCATTCAGGATGAATTTTTGCAAAATGAGAAAAGTAAGAGCCCAAAATGACAACTTTCTTCACACCCGCTTCTTTTGCAATAGGTAGTAATCTTTCTAAAGGTTCAATATTAAATTTACGATAAGCATCATAAACAGGAGGAGGAAATTCCACACGTTCATCAACACCAGCCGCAAAAACAAAACCATCACAACCATCCATAAGCTTTGCAATTTCTTTGTCAGTCATAGTTAAAATATTGCCTAAATGAAGATGCATTTTATTCGGAATATCAGCACCTTTTGGAATGGGTGGAAGAGCAACAGAAACAACCTCGTGACCTCTATCTAAAAGTTCTTTTGCCCCTGAAGCACCTAAAAGTCCGGTTCCGCCAACCATAAATATTTTCATAAAACACCTCTCTTATTTTTTTATTATAACAAATTTAAAAGATTTTACTAAATAATTATGTAGTCATTTTTTTTATTAATTCAAGGGAAAAAAGTAAATTTGCAAGTAATTTATGCATTTTTTCCACACAAAAAACTGGTATGAGTAACTTTTAAAAAAATACACACTGTTTAATTTTCGTTTTTGTTTTACTAATTCAATGATTAATTTGACTTTCCACCTCAAATTTGCTATCTTATTTTTGAGGTAACTAGGTGAGAAAATTACAAAAAACAAAGCCTTTAACTGAAGAAGAAATTAATTACGATATTTTAAACGCACTCAATTTGCAACATCCGCAATTGGGTGAAACTTATCTTAAATTTAGATGGAATCCCTTGGGTGATGATTTCAAACTTGAACTTCCATATATTGAAAAATATTTAAAAAAAACAAAAGACAAAACAGAAATTTTATCCCCAGACTTTATTGAAAAACATACTCAAGCAAAAGAATCCTTTCGTCTTGCTTTAAAAAATAATCGTGAAATGCTTTTAGAATTACAAAATAGATATAATAATGGGGATTTTTATTTATATAAAAATGTTGATATAAGCGAGCAGGTAAAAGATATTCTTTTCTTTTTGCAATGTCGCGGGAAAATGCTAGAATTAGCACTAAAATTAGTTAAAAGCAACAAAATTTCAACTTTTGAAGCTTATAAAAACATAACAAGTATAAACAAAAAATTAAGTCAACTTTTAGAAGAAGCTTACAGTTTGGAATTTAACAAAAATTTAGCAATTCAAAATTTTATTTTAGAATGTGAGCGTGAAGCTAAAAAGAAAAAGGAAAAATTTAAGGATTTAGGTTTAGCAAAAAGTATTTCAAAATCCATTTTTAATTTATTTGATATAATTGAAGATAGAAGTGAAAAAAACAAAATTGGAAGTCTTGTTCAATCTCTTGCTCAAATGGCAGGAAAATTTGTTGCAGGAATGAGCGGACAACTATCTTCAAACTTATCAAAAATTACCGACAAAAACAAAGAAATGTAACAAACTTTTTATGCATTAATTATTAAAAAAAATTGTGGTCAAGGGTTTCCCTTGACCATTTTTCAATTTTTTAAATTTATTATTTAAGTATAAATTCAATTTTTTTATTAATTTTCATCATTTAACAAATCTTTGTCAGCATTCTCTTCATTTAATAAATCCACATCCGTGTCTTCTTCATTATTTTTTCCTTGCTTGATTTGTTGAGCAATTAATTCTTCAACTTTTAATGCTTCTTCTTTTTCATTGTCAATTCTTGCAACACTAACAATGGTAGCGTCTTCTTTAAGACGCATAATTTTAACTCCTAAAGTTGTCCCGCGTGATAGTATTGAAATTTCATTAACAGGTGTTCGAATTATTATTCCATTATCAGCAATTAATAACAAATCATCTTCTTCATCAACTTGTTTTAAACCAACAAGATTGCCTGTTTTTTCATTGAAATGTCCAGCTTTCACACCTTTTTTTCCTCTTGAAACAAGGCGGTAGTCTTCAATTGAGGTTCGTTTCCCATAACCTTTTTCTGTTATTGTGATAAGTTGGCAACCTTTGTCTGCAACAGCCATATCAACGATATAATCTCCCTCATCGAGTAGCATTCCTCTTGAACCTTGGGTTGTTCTACCTATTGCTCTCACATTTTCTTCTTTAAAATGAACACATCGTCCTGAATGCGAAGCAAGTAAAATTTCATTTTTTCCATTTGATAAATTAACTCCTATGAGTTCATCATCATCAAGTAAACTTATTGCAATTTTTCCGCTAATTCTAATATTTTTAAATTCAGATAATTCGGTTTTTTTGATAAGTCCCTTTTTCGTTGCCATAACCAGAAAACCACTTGAATCTTTTTTAATGGGGATTAATGTTGTAACTTTTTCACCCTCACTTAAAGGAAGTAAATTAACAATTGCCCTACCTTTTGACTGACGCGAAACATCAGGAACTTCATATGATTTTATAGAATAAACTTTACCTTTGTTTGTAAAGAAAAACAAGTCATCATGGGAATTTGTTACAAACATACTACTAACAAAGTCTTCATCTTTTGTTTGATGTGCAGAAATGCCAACGCCTCCTCGTCTTTGTGCTTTATACTCCTTTGCAGACATTCTTTTTATATAACCTAAATAAGACATTGAAATAACAACATTTTCTTTTGGTATTAAATCTTCAATATCAATATCACCAAAATCCTGACTAATTTCGGTTTTACGTCCGCCACCATAATTTTGTTTAATTCTTTCAAGTTCATCATTTATAATTTTTAAAACCCTTGAGGGCGTGTTTAAAATATCACGAAGGTCTGTAATTAAATTTTCAAGTTGTTTTAATTCTTCTTGAAGTTTTTCAACCTCCAAACTTGTCAGTTTTGCAAGTTTCATTTCTAGTATTGCATTTGATTGAATTTCGGTTAGTTTAAAATTTTGAATAAGTCGTTCTTGCGCTTCTTGTCTGTCTTTTGATGATTTAATAATTGCAATCACTTTGTCAATATAACCTAGTGCAATAACAAGTCCTCTAACAATATGTTCACGTTCCTCTGCCTTTTTTAAATCAAATCTAACCATACGTACTGTAACATCTTTTTGATGCTGCAAGTAATAATAAAGCATTTCTTTTAAATTCAAAATTTTGGGTTCGTTGTTAACAAGTGCCAAAAAAATAATTCCATTACTTACTTGTAATTGTGTTTGTTTATAAAGAGAATTTAAAACAACTTGAGGATTAGCCTCCCGTTTTAATTCAACAACGATACGCATCCCATCCCTGTCACTTTCTTCCCGAATATCAGAAATTCCTTCAAGTTTCTTTGCTTTTACAAGGTCAGCCATTTTCATAATAAAAAGCGCCTTGTTAATTTGATAGGGAAGTTCAGTAATTATAATTCTATATCTGTCTTTATAGTCTTCGATTTCAGCCCTTCCACGAATAACAATTCCTCCTCTACCAGTTTTATAAGATTGTCGTAGGGCAGCTTTACCCATTATTATTCCTCCGGTTGGATAATCCGGAGCAGGAATAAATCTCATTAAATCTTCAATGTCAATTTCGGGATCGTTAATAAGCGCCTGAACACCATTTATTACCTCAGTTAAATTGTGTGGCGGTATGTTGGTTGCCATACCCACTGCAATACCGTCCGCTCCATTAACCAAAAGATTTGGAAACCTAGCGGGCAAAACACGAGGTTGCATTAAAGTATCATCAAAGTTGGGATAAAAATCTACAGTTTCTTTTTCTATGTCTTTAAGCATTTCTTCAGCAATTTTTGAAAGACGTGCTTCAGTGTAACGTTGTGCAGCGGGCGGGTCGCCATCAACAGAGCCAAAATTTCCATGGCCATCGACAAGTGGTTCGTTTGTAGAAAAATCTTGTGCTAAACGTACAAGAGCTTCATAAACTGAAGAATCACCGTGAGGGTGGTATTTTCCCATAACCTCACCAACAATTCTGGCACATTTTTTGTAAGGTTTATCACTGTAATTATTTAATTCTCCCATTGAAAAAAGAATTCTTCGATGAACGGGCTTTAATCCGTCACGCACATCAGGAATTGCACGTGAAACGTTTACTGCCATTGCATAAGAAATGAACGATTTTGTCAGTTCATCTTCAATTTCAATTTTTTGAACCTTTGTGTTTTTCAAAAGCTCTTCAAGGTTTTGTTTTTCTTCTTTTTCTTTCATACATTCCTTCCTAATTTAATTAATCCAACTTCAAACTTAATTCTAAACTTTTAGTTTTTTCATTGTCCTTTGAATTTTTTGCCACATAATCTCATTAATTTCTTCTTCATTAAACATTATTTTTAATTGCTCAACTGTGTTAATTACGTCTGCAGTTTCTTCTTGAATATGTTTTTTTATTTCGGGGATTTTTTCGGGATTTATAGTGTCAATTGTGTATCTAAAAAATTTGCATATTTCTTTTGTTAATTCACTCATCTCTTCAACTGCATGCCTCATTTGTCCCTCTTCGCTCCAATAATCAATGAACATTTGAAATTCTTTTTTAAAATCAATTTTACTATCTTTTGAAAATCTTGTTTCATCAAAAGGAAAATTTTGTTTTTGCATTGTTAATTTAACTTTTTGTTTTCTAAATTCATCAATCTCTTCTTCTCCAAAAATAATTCGAAGTTGATTTGTCATTAGTAAAACATCAGCAATTTCTTCTTTTAAGTGTTCTTTAATTTCAGAAATTTTTTCGGGTTTTGGTGTGTCTTTTGTGTAGCGAATGTACTTGCAAATTTCTTTTGTTAATTCACTCATTTCTTCAATTGCCATTCTAATTTGAGCTTGTTCGCCCCATGCATTAACAAATAATCTATATTGTTTTGTAAAATCCATTTCTTTACCCTTTTTAAATCTTGACAAAAATTCCATACCTCTTTGCATTTTTTGCACTCTAATTTTGTCAATTTGTTTTTTCCCATATCTTAGTCTTAATGGTTCAATGACATTTAAAACATCGGCAATCTCTTCTTGGAGATGTGTTTTGTTTTCTTCAGTATTATTTTTTGTATCGTTTTTTAGATAATCTATATACTTGCAAATTTCATTTGTTAACTCACTCATTTCCTCAATTGCCATTCGCAATTCGCCCTCTTCACCAAAAACATTAAAAAACTCTTCGTACTCTTTTGTGAAATCCATCGTTGCTCCTATTACCCATTTAATTAATGATTAAAATAAAATTTATAAAATTTTTGAGTTTTAATTGTTAATTAGATGTCTAAGTCAGTCACGATACTAGCAAATTCTTCAATAAATGCTCTTCGCAAACTCGGGTCTTCACCCATCAATTGATTAAACAATCCATCTGCCTCAATAGCATCTTTCATATTTACTTGCAACAGAACTCTATTTTGCGGATTCATTGTTGTTTCCCAAAGTTGTGTGGCATTCATTTCTCCCAAACCTTTATATCTTTGGATTGAAATATTTTTTCTTCCCTCATTTTCAAGATTATCTTCAAGTTCCTTGTCGGAATAGTAATATTGCTCATTTTTTCCGCGTGAAACTTTGTAAAGGGGTGGTTGTGCAATATAAATGTGTCCTCTTTCAAGAAGGGGTCTCATAAAGCGATAAAAGAATGTTAAAAGAAGAATTCTAATGTGAGAACCATCAACATCGGCATCGGTCATACAAATCACTTTGTCATATCTTATTTTCTCAATTTCAAATTCATTTCCTAAATTTGCACCAATAGCGGTTACCATGCTTTTAATTTCATTGTTTTCTAGAATTTTGTGAATACGTGCTTTTTCCACATTAAGAATTTTTCCTCGAAGGGGAAGTATTGCTTGAAATCTACGGTCTCTTCCCTGTTTTGCTGTTCCGCCAGCACTATCTCCCTCAACAAGATATATTTCGCAAAATTTTGGGTCGCGTTCACTACAATCGGCCAATTTTCCTGGAAGTGTTGTACTTTCCAAAACACCCTTTCGTCTTGTTAAATCTCTTGCATTGCGTGCCGCCTCTCTTGCGCGTTGTGCAGTTATGCTTTTTAAAATCAAATCTCTTGCTTCTTTTGGATGTTCTTCAAGGTAATCTCCAAAACCTTCCATTACCGCTTTTTCAACAGCAACTCGCATACTGCTATTACCAAGTTTTGTTTTTGTTTGCCCTTCAAATTGTGGATTCATGAGTTTAACAGAAACAACGGCAGTAACTCCTTCCCGACAATCTTCTCCCGACAGTTTTTCGCTTTCTTTTAAGATTTTGTTTTTTTGACCGTACTCATTAATAACTTTTGTAAGAGAATTTTTAAAACCCGTTAAATGCGTTCCACCTTCTTCTGTGTTAATATTGTTGGCATAAGTATGAATATCTTCGCTGTAACCGTCATTATATTGAAAACAAATTTCAACTTCACTATTTGTGTCAATTTTATTGAAATAAATAGGCTCTTTAAAAAGCGGTTCTTTGTTTCTGTTCAAATACTCAACAAACTCAATAATTCCACCTTTAAACTCAAATTCGTTGCGTTTTTCTCTGCCCTCACGTTTATCTTCAAGTGTAATAAATAAACCCTTGTTTAAAAACGCAATTTCACGAAAACGATTTTTCATAACCTCATAATTAAAATCCAAAGTTTCAAAAACTTCTTCATCGGGCATAAAAGTAACCTTTGTGCCCCTATTTTCACTTTCTTCAAGTTTGATTAGTGGGGCAACTGCAATACCTCGTTTAAATTCTATAAAATAATGAAAGCCATTTTGAAAAATGTCAACTTTTAAAAATTTTGAAAGAGCATTTACGCAAGAAACACCAACACCGTGAAGTCCGCCCGAAATCTTATAACCCTCACCGCCAAATTTTCCGCCAGCATGTAGTTTTGTTAAAACAACCTCGACAGCACTTTTACCCTCGGAATGAATTATTCCCGTGGGAATCCCTCGCCCATTATCGATAACAGTACAAGAGCCGTCAGCATTTATAATTATTTCAACTTTTGTGCAATAACCTGCAAGTGCCTCATCAATAGAATTGTCAACAACTTCGGTTACCAAATGTTGAAGTCCTCGTTCATCAGTTGAGCCAATATACATACCCGGTCGTTTTCTAACCGGTTCTAGGTCCTTTAAGACTTGAATATCAGTTTCATCATATTTTTTACTTTTTGTGAGGTCTAAATTTTGTTCCATTTGCAATCCTTATTATATATATATTATATATACTATATTATATATAAATATACCTTAAAAAGCAAGTGAGTAATGAAAATTAATAAAAAACAACGCGTAAATACTTAAAAGGTTTGGCATTTCTTTAATAATTTCCCTCCCAAAAAGTCAAATTGCCAAATAAAATTTGCAGGAATAACTGTGTAATTCCGTCATGGAACGAATGTATGGGCGGGGTGTGTGTTCATTAAAACACAGCAATAAAATTTTTGTAAAAAATAATTGCCTTTTGTCGATAATCTTTTAAATTTATATCTTATCCTAAAAAAACAGTATTTTTTTTAAATAAGTGAAAAAAATATTATGGGAGTGTTTTATGAAAAAAAAAGATAATAAAGGTGTCTGCTGTGATGTAAGTTCTTGCATTTTTAATAAAAAAGGTTGTGATTGTGCTTTGGAAGAAATTCGCGTTACAAGCGGAGAAACAAATCACCTCCATTTCTGTGGTAGTTTTAGACCAGATGAAAGTGTTGAAGTTG
>CAZKOT010000008.1:0-29350 GCA_964554475.1 uncultured Christensenella sp. | reverse complement strand
TATGTGATTGATTCAATCTCTTACTTCAATTTTAAAAATTTTCTTTGTGTCTTTGGTAATTTTTAAATAATTTGAAATTTCAATACCTGCGATTACATAAATAATGTTCCCAACTGCTAAAACGGGAATATTATTCCTCAATCTTAAAGGTATTTTTATATCTGTTAAGTAATCATTTAATTTTTTTGTTCCACCACTAAATTTGGTGAAAACATCTCCGTTTTTTTTCATTCGCCAGATTGCATCTTGTGGTAATTTGTCAGCATCAAGAAAAAGAGTACAGTAAATTCCACTCTTTTTTTGATTGTCCTTTTCTTTTTTCTTTAACTTTTCATTTTCTTTAGCATCAACTTGCGCAAAAAATGAATAAATTTTCTGTTGTGCACTTGAAAATTCTAATTCACTGTTTTTAATTTCACTAATAATCAAAAATCCAAAATTTTGAATGTCAAACCTTCCACAAGAAAAAGGAATTTTAATTTCATAATTTGTTTTTTTCTTAAAAGGTTCTTTAATCAATGTAATATAGTCATATTCTTTAATTACGCAAAGTCCCATTGGTAAATTTATTTTCTCACCACTTTCGTGATTTAACGCAAGTTCTTTAAGCAAATTAATATGTTTTCGCTCAATATCATTTTGAATTCCCATTTTTGAAAGTGTAAAAAAAATCAATCTTGCAATAATTGTGTTAGGTTTTTTAAATTCTTCGTTTGGAATTTTTGCTAAATTTTTTTCAAAAACAATATTTGAAAAATCAATTTGAGAATTAATAAAATCATCATCTTCACGAGCATCATTTGCAAAGTTTGTTATTGAATTAATTGCATTTGGCCACTTTTCCTGTATTAAGGGAAAAATTTCATTCCGCAAAAAATTTCGCTGATAAACACTTTCAGTGTTTGTTTCATCTGTAACAAAAGAAATTTTATTTTCGGCAACATATTTTTCAATCTCATTTCTTTCAATGTTTAAAAATGGGCGTATATAACTCCTTTTTTGAATTTCCATACCTTTAATTCCACTAATTCCACTACCTCGAAAAAGGTGCATTAAAATTGTTTCTGCTTGATCGTTTTTATGATGAGCAAGTGCAATTTTATCAACTGTTCCGTTTTTTAAAATCTCTTCAAAAATTTCATATCGGGCCTTTCTCGCGCCCATTTCAACACTTAATTTATTTTCCCAAGCAATTTTTTTTGCATCAACAATAAATGATTTTGCATTGATTTGTTTTTCTTTGCAATAATCTAAAACAAAATTTGAATCCCTTTGACTATTTTTTCGAATTGAGTGGTCTATGTTAACAACAAAAATTTTGAACATTAAAGTTTTTGAAAGTTGGTTTAAAACATGCAGTAATGCCATAGAATCTTGTCCGCCACTGACCGCAATACCAATTGTTTCACCCTTACTAATTAATTGCTTTTCTTCAATTAATTTTAAAACTCTTTGCATATGAGTATCCTTTAACATTCTCATTATACACGAAAAAATGAAAAATAAAATAAATGTTACAATAAAATATCATAAAAAACTTTTTTATATGAATAAGTAAAAAATTTTAATCAATCGTAACTGTTCATTAATATATTATAATTTTTTAATAAAAAAATTTAAAATTTCCTCGTAAATCTTTTCTTTTCCTTTTTCTAAAAGTAGTGCATGCCTTAAATTAGGATATAGCTTAAAAGCAACATTTAAACCTTTTTTCTTATAAAATTCATAAAGTTTTTTTGATCCTTTACCCATGGATCCAACAACATCCCGATCCCCACTTAAAATTAAAACAGGAAGTTTTTTGTCAACATTTTCTAATTCTTTTTTTCGATAAAGCTTTAGTTGATGTGAAAACATACTTTTGAAAAATCCTGCAGAAAAAGGTGTTGCATTAAACTTGTCATCATAAAACATCTTTGTAAGAATTTCATCCGAAGTAATCCAACTTCCATCGCTAAATTTCTTTTTATATGCTCCAAATGATAATTTTTCAACTAGTTTTGCATGGGCATCATTTCCTTTAAAAGCTCTAGTTATTCCGGCAACAAAGTTTCCAAAAGCAACAAGAGGAGTTTTCATGTAAGATGAACCAATCAAAACTATTTTTTCCGCCTTTCCCTTTCTTAAAATATATTCCTGCCCAATAAACGAACCATAGGAATGTCCCAAAAAGAAAACTGGTAATTTATATTCTTTTATTAACATTTCACTGACAAAAAGATGATCATTGACTGTTTGAAGAAAAATATCTCCATCTCCTTCAACTTTTCCCAGTTTGCTTTCTCCTGCTGTTTTTCCGTGTCCACGCTCATCAAACAAAAAACAAATAAAACCTTTTTTTGCCAAGTATTGTGCAAAAGAAAAATAGTTTTTACTGTATTCTTGCATCCCATGTGCAAATTGAACCACTCCTTTTGCTTTTGTTTTTTCATCGGGCATAAACAAGTAAGAGACCAACTTTGTTTTGTCATAACTTATAAAATTACTTTCTTTCATTTTCTTTCTCCTTTTTTATAAAATATTTTTATTGCATAAATCTAAAGTCTTTTAGTTTGGTCAAGATATTTTTCCAAAAGTCCAGCATTTTAACTTTTTTGTAATCACACCGCATGATCAGAATTAGATTTTGAGTATGATAAAAAATTTTATCATATATCACTTATTTAGCCCATTCCATTGCTCTTTTCACTGCTCTTTGCCAATTTGTAAAGCTTTTCAGTAGAATTTTTTGCTGTGCTTGAGGTAAAAACTCTTTTTTTGCTTTCCAAAGTTTTTCAATTTCGGTTTCACTTTTATAAATGCCCAATCCTAAACAAGACATGTAAATTGTGCCCATTAATGTACTTTCAACTTCCATGGGAAGAAGTAATTTAGTCCCACAAACATCACTTTGAAATTGCATTAAAAAATTAT
Organism: uncultured Christensenella sp.; assembly: GCA_964554475.1. GTDB lineage: Bacteria > Bacillota > Clostridia > Christensenellales > UBA1242 > CAJKWP01. Next base: position 26,437 of record CAZKOT010000008.1, on the reverse strand, counting down.
TTTTACTCACTCCGCCATCACATTTTATAACTTTTATTTTTCCGCAAGATTTTTTCATATCATTAAAAACTTCAAAAGAGGAAAAAGCAATTGATTCCAAAACCGCTCGAACTATTTGCTCTTTTGTTGTTCCCCTATTAATTCCTATTAATAATCCGCGTGCCTGCATATCCCAATAAGGTGAACCCAATCCCGTAAGCGCTGGAACAAAAGCAAGTCCGCCAATATCATTTACACGTAGCGCCATTTCTTCTGTTTGACTTGATTTTTCTATTAAACCAATTTTTTTAAGCCATTCAATACAACTTCCTGCATTTAAAACACTACCCTCCAAAGCATAGACTACTTCTTTACCCTTTCTTTGATAAGCTATGGTTGTTATGATATTTTTGTTATCAAGTTTATTATGCCCTGTGTTCATAACCATAAAACAACCCGTTCCGTAAGTATTTTTGACCTCGCCCACGTCAAAACAGGTTTGTCCAACTAATGCGGATTGTTGGTCGCCTATTAGTCCACAAATGGGAATTTTTTCACCCATTAATAAAAACTCCCCCACAAATTCATCAGTGGAAACAATTTGCTTTGCTAGCGTTTCTTTTGGCACACCAAAAATTTTTAATAATTCATCATCCCACTTTAGTGTTTTAATATTAAAAAGCATTGTTCTTGAAGCATTTGAGACGTCACTTACAAAACATTTTCCTTCGGTTAATCTATAAATAAGATATGTTTCCATTGTTCCAAAACATAGTCTACTCTCTTTTGCAAGTTTTTTAATTTCACTATTGTTTTCCAAAAACCATTGTAGTTTTGAACCGGTGAAATAAGCATCAACAATCAATCCTGTTTTTTCTTTAATTAATTTTTGTTGTTTTTTGCTTAATGCCTTGCAAATTGCAGAAGTTCTTCTACATTGCCAAGTAATAGTCCTTGCAACTGGTTTTCCGCTTTCTTTATTCCATGCAACTGCTGTTTCGCGTTGATTTGTTATTGCAAGCGCCAAAACCTCTTTAATATCAATTCCCGCACTTTTAATAGCACCTTTTATTGTTTCCAAAAAAGTTTGATAAATTACTTCAGCATCTTGTTCCACCCAACCATCATGGGGAGTAAAGATGGGAATTTCTTTTTGAAAAAGTCCACTCAAAACGTGGGTTTGCACATTGTAAATTCCTGCTCTACAACTTGTCGTCCCTTCATCTACTCCAATAATATACTTTTTCATTTTTCTTTCCTTTTATCTTTCAATGCAGGATGCTATTAGAAATTATACCTTTTTTCTTAATTTAACAAGGCAAGTTATTATTTAAATTTTCAATTTGTTACGAACCAAATAGTTTTGTTTTTTTAGTTAGCATGGTCCAACCTAAAACCGCTCTTAAAAAATCAGCAATATATGTTAAAAGCGCTGCTTTTAAAAGTTTGTTTGCAATTACAATTTCATCCTCTCTCAACCCACCCACAGTTCTTAAAAAGTTTAAAGCATTTTTTGAAGCATCTTTTTCAATTTTTATTGTTACTAATTTTACACAAAGAGCAAGAACAAAAATTAAAATCGCTCCTCCTAGAAAAAGTAAACTTAAAATAATACTTTCTGCAAATACAAAAAAGAAAACAATTCCCAAAATTAAAAAAGGAAGCATAAAAAACCCCAATATTTTTGAAAGCAATCCTAGTTTTTCTCGTCTTTTTAAAACCTCTGGTGTTTCAATGTCTTGTTGTGCATGTCCTAATTCATGAGCGGCAATGGCAAGAGCGGCAAGTGAAGAATTTGCAAAAACCTGATCGGAAAGAAAAATTGTTTTACGAGAAGGAATGTAAGCATCAGTCAAGTGCCCTTCACGTCTTCCAACCATTATTCTGCCCCGTAGAAATCCTTTTGAAACCTGTGAAGAAAAATCACTTGCTGTTATAAAAGAGCTCGACATGCTTTTGTTTACCTCTTCAAAAGTTTCAACAACTTGTGCACCAGCATACGAAGCTATTGCTAAACAAATCAAAAGAATTAAAATTACAATTCCTATTAAAATATAAAATATGATGTTCAATTTTATGCTCCTTAAAATTTCGCTTATATTATTTTAACATCAAAAAAAATATTTAACAAATAAGTTTGTGAAAATCTTTAAGCCTTTAGCGCAAACATAGTAGCAAAATTTTGATAAAAATTTTTGTGTTTATTGACCTAATTTATATAGCTTTTATTTTCTAGACCCCAAAACATGTAAATATCGATAACTTAAACTATTATATAATGAAAGTGGTTTGTTATAAACATCAAAAGTATGCGCTGCAACAAAAATTTCTCCATATGAAATAGAGACAACAACTAATGAATGATAATAAGCTCCTAAAAAGTTTTTAAGTTGAATTATGTCACCAACTTTAATTTCATTTCTATTAACAATTTTTCCGTAAGGTCCAATATTTTGATTTGTAATTAAAAAATTACAAAAGGTTTCAACACTTGTCCATGAGGGTGAGCGATTTGAAGACGAAAGATAAAACCACCCGTTAGGTGAATAATTCATAGCATTACAACCAGCAAAAACACACTGTGAAGCAAAATTAGTGCAGTCTCCGCCGAAATGCTCAAAATCAAAATAGCGTGGATTACGCGTGTATGCCCATGTTTTTGCATACTCTAAAACCGCGTTTCTATCATATCCGTTTTCAATTAACATTAAATAATTATATGATGAAGAAAATCATGAGTTGAAAAAATGAATGCTTTGAATACAAAGGTATAAATAATAAATTTAATTTTTTTTTAAAAAATTTCATATTAAGGGTTAACAAATTTAATTAAAAGACCACTTTTTAGTTTGTCGACAGTTCAATATGTAATATGTTATAATATGCATAAAACTTTAAAATTTTTTGTATTTACTTATTAGAAAATTTTTTATAAAGGAATTTATTATGGAAAAAGAAAAAAATGATGGGGATTTAAAAGCACAAAATAGTTCAATAAAAAAAGCTGTTAAGTCCGAAAACAAAAAAATAAATGAAAATAAAAGGATTAAAAAAGAGAAAGACACAGCAAATCAAGCAAAAATTAATTTAAAAGAAAGCACCACAGTTAAACAAGAAAAACCGACTATAAAATTTGTTGTTACAGGTGCAACAGGTTTTGTTGGAAACAATTTTATAAATCATCTTTTAAAACATGAAAAAAACTGTGAAATTAAACTTATTGTTCTTCCTAATGATGAAAATGTTAAAATATTTACAGACAAACGTTTAAAAATTGCTTATGGCGATATTCGTGATAAAAGTTTTTTAGAAAAAGAAATTGAACAAAACTCTATTGTTTTTCATTTTGCAGGAATTGTAGATATTTCTGGCGGTAATAAGGAAGAATTGTATGCTGTTAATGTGGATGGAACAAAAAACATTGCCGAAATTTGTCTTGAAAAAAAGGTAAAAAAATTAATTTATACAAGTTCAGTTCATGCAGTTGAAGAATTAAAAAATAATCAAGTTATGACCGAGCCTAAAGAATTTGATCCAGATAAAGTTGTGGGTGATTACGCAAAAAGCAAAACACTTGCAACTAAAATTATTTTTGAACTAATTAAAAAAGGACTTAATGCAACTGTTGTTTATCCTTCTGGAATTACAGGTCCAAATGATTATAAGATTTCACATTTAGGACAATTAATCATAGATTTAGCAAACAAGAAACTTAAAGCAATGATTAAAGGTGCTTACAATTTTATAGATGTGCGAGATGTCGCCCATGGGATTTTTCAAGCTTACAAGGTTGGAAAAGTTGGTGAAGGTTATCTTTTAACCGGTGAAATTGTTACGGTTCGTGATATTTATGATTGTATTTATAATTTTTTGGGTTACAAAAAACCACCTTGTGTCCCTTTGTTTTTGGCAAAAATGGTGGCCCCACTTATGGAAAAAATTGCATTAAAACAAAACAAAAAACCACTTTTTACAAAATACTCGCTTTACACAATCACATCAAACTGCAATTTTTCAAACAAAAAAGCACAGGAAAATTTAGCATTTTTTCCTATGTCTTATAAGCGAAGCTTAATTGATGCATTAAACTGGTTTGCAGAAAATAAACCCGAATTGTTAAAATCTCAAGCACTAAAGATTATTGAAAATAATAAATATTTAAAAATGGTAAAACCCCTATTACATAATCAATAAAATTTTTACATTTAAAAACTGAACAAGAATAAATTTTATTTTAATAATTTAAAATTATGTGTTAAAATTAAAAATTAGAGAAATGGAAGAAAAAAATAATATTCACACGGGGCACAGGAAAAGACTCCGTGATTTAGTTGAAAAAGTAGGGCTTGAAAATTTGAATGAAATTCAAGCCATGGAATTTACTCTATATTACGTTGTTCCCAGAAAAGACACAAATGCAATTGCCCATGACCTTATTAAAAAATTTGGAAGTTTTTCAAAAGTAATGGTTGCTCCCGAAAAAGAACTTGTAAAAGTAAAAAATATTGGGTATGAAAGTGCACGCATGCTTTCCCAAATGAAAAATATTTACACCTATTTCTGCTTCTCTAAAAACAAAGATACAAAAATTATTAAAACGTTATATGATCTTGCTTGCTATTTTAGAAACATTCTTAATCATAAGGAAAAAGAAGAGTGTTATGCTATTGCGCTTAATTCAAAAGATGAAATTGTTGCACTAAAATGTCTTGCAAAAGGTGGACAAAACTTAGTTTCAATTGAAAAAATGGAACTTGCTGATTTTGCGCTAACAAACAAAGCATCTAAAATTGCAATTGCCCACAATCATCCAACAAGAAATTGTATGCCTTCACAATCAGATGATGAATGCACAACAACAATGAAAAAATGGTTAAATGCAATAGGAGTAGAAATGCTTGACCACATTATTATTGGTAATGATGGAATTTTTTCATTTAGAGAAATTAAAGTTCTTCCGTTTGGTGAAATTGAAAATAATATTTAAATAAGTTAAGAACTCTTTCTGCCTAAAAAATAGGATATAAAATGCTTTTTGACACAACACATATTGTTTATATTGTTTGTTCATTTGGGGTAACACTGCCCATTGTTTTTTCTTTGAGTTTCATTAAAAATAAGAAAAACAAAGGATTTGTTTTAAAAATTTTTGCCGTTTTAACAATTTTGCTGCATTTTAGTAATTTGTGGATTAATTTTTTTCAAACAGGAAGCTTGGAAATTCCTGTTTATATTTTGTTTCCGATTTTCTTTTGCAACATTGGAATGTATCTTCTTTTTATTGTTGCATTTTGGAGAAATAAAGAAAGTAAAATTTTTAATAATGTTGCAATTTTTTCAGCATATGCAGGAATAATTGGCGCACTGGTTACAATTTTTTATGCCGACCCTTATCTTCGAAGTGGAAATATGTTCGATTGGGAAACTATGAAAAGCATGCTTAGTCATAACACCATGCTCATTGGTTGTCTTTATTTATTTATTGGTGGTTTTGTTAAAATACGAGTTTCAAATTTAATTCCATTTTCAATTGGACTTCTTGTTTGTGGTTTAAATGGATTAATAATAAATATATTGTTTATTTTATCAGGACATTCTTCGCCAAATTCGATGTATTTAATGTGGAGTGCAATACCAGAATTACCCTTTACAATGGGTTGGTGGATTGCATTAATTTTAATAGGAATTGTTTTTATATTAAGTATGATTTGGGAGTTTTTTTTGCCCAAAACAGAGAGATGGTATTATAAAATTTACGATTATTTTAAGAGCATCAAAAACAATAGGATTAATAAAAAAAGTTAGCATTTTTTGCTAACTTTTAAACTGTTTAAAATAATACGTCGAGAAAGAGTAAAAGGCAGAAAAAGTAATTTACTTGAAAGGTGATAAAAAAAAGTTAGCTTTTTTGCTAACTTTTTAGACTGTATAAAAAAGACTGTTGAGAAAGAGCAATGGGCAAGGCTCGACAAATGCCGAAAGGCATGAGTTTACTTAACGTAAATGACTGTTTTTCGGCATTTGGCAGTAAACGTAGCAACAAAATTTTTTTAAAAATTTTGTGTCCATTGCTTCTTTATCAATAGTCTTATTCATTTTTAAGTTTTGAAATTTTTTCAGCTATATCAATGTTTTTAATTGGTTTTACCGACGAACTTTTTTTCTCTTCCGCTTTTGCACCGCTTGCTGCTTTCTTTTCAGCTGCAGCTTTTGTTTCCATTGCTTTTTTTTCTGCTTCTGCTTTAGCTGCTAAAATTGCTTTTTCTTTTGTTTCTCGTGCTTCTTTTGCTTCTTTAATTGCTAAAAGATTTTTGTCTTTGTCTCTTTCTTGAGAGTAAATAACCTTGCTTGTTTTTGATTGATTTTTAACTTTACCTGCAACTTGTTGACAAACAATTGCAGTTCCGCGAATATTGTCAACATTGCCACTATTAAAAGTTTCAATTTCACAATCATCAGCCATTTCTTTAATACTACCATTATTAATTGTTCCAATTCCAGCACCGTTTAATATGTAGTTTATTGAACCATTCATCATTGTTTGTATTGATGCATTATTTAAAACACCAACAATTTCACCGCTAATCAAAGTGCCAATAACAGCTCTATCACGAATAAACATAAACTTTCCTGAATTAATTGTGGAAATGTGAACTTTGTTATCAATAAATTTTACTTCACCATTATTAAAAGTTCCAATTTTAACCTTGTCTTTAATGTATTCAATTGTACAATCATTAATAGTGGTAATTTTTGTTTTGCCACGAATAACTCCAATTGTTCCTTTTTTAATAAGACCAATTTTAACCTTTCCTGAAACAAGGTCGATTTCACCACTGTTAAGAATTTGTAGTTTGCTTTTTCCAGTCATTTTTGAAATATGACTATCGGTGCATTCAAGCACAATTGCCTTTCCTTCCACTTGTATGTTTTTACAATTAACTAAAAGATGAGCCCCATTATTAAGAATTAAATTTTCTTCACCCTCATGAACTGTAGGTTGAGTAATTTTTTCTTTAAACAAATCGAAAAATGCCATAGTTTCCTCCATTTTTTGAATTTAATAATATACTATAACATAATGTAAGTCTAAATGTAAAGAAATTTTAAATTGTTGGTTTTTTTTTGTGAACTAGTGCATTTTTAATTAATAACTTTTCTTTTTAAAAATATTTCAACTAATTCATAATAAAAAATAAAAATACTAATTACAAATTTTCACATTTTTGTAGTTATTTTTTATAGCGACAATATAATTTGTCCAATCAAATCATATGCCCATTTTGTTACAGTTGTTTGCTCAATGTAAGGAGAAACGGCGTCACTTACTACAGGGGCAAGACATAAAATGTAAATTAGTGCAAGCAAGCATCCCACTGTAACAATTCCTCGTGCAATACCTAAAATAAAACCTAACCACTTGTTAACTTCACCAACAATTGAATCACGCGGTATTCTCCTTAAAATTCTGTCAACAATCCAAACAATTATTCTTATTATCAAGAAAATTATAACCATTGCAAGTATGGACATGATAATTCCCGTAACAACTCCCGCCACTGCTTGCCCAACTGTTATTGCTCCGCTTGAAAAATCTGCTCGACCAATCACTTGTCCTAAAAGAGCCTTATAAACCAAATTAGCATCAGAACTTTCAATTACCTGTAATAGTCCTTCAACAGTTGTTTTGGAATCGGTTACAAATGAAGGTGAAAGGCCCTCGACTTGTCCTAAAACAAAATTTGAAATTCCATCACCCCAACCAAACCAACTATTAAACAAATTGCCAAAAAAATCACGCGTAAAATAAGCAATAATTAAAGCACCTGCAAAACCTAAAAGAGAAAGGACTGTTCGCAAAAATCCTTTAAAATAGCCAACTACGCAAAAAATTAAAATAATAAGAAAGAAAATAATATCAATAATAATCCCAGTCATCATAAATCTTTCTACCTTTTAATTTATTAATTTTCGCTGTATTATAGCACAATATAATGATTTTTGGAAATACTTTGTTAATTTTTTTCCTGTTGAATTTTTTATTTCTTTGTAATATAATTTAAACATAGAAAAAATTTTAACACAGGAACTTGTTTTTCAAAATGGCTGGAATAAAGGCAATGTTATAATTTGTGAAGGATTTACAAAGATTGATCAGGATGCTTTTGCAGGCACTGAAGTTACCACATTGGTTTTACCTAAAAGTCTAAAAGACATTGCTAGGGCAAAATATTTTAACTATAAAATAAATGAAATAATAATTAAATATAGCGCTTTTGTTGGTTGTCTTAAACTTACAGAAATTGTTATAAAAAGTGATATTGATTTGTTTACGTTTATTAATCATGGATTTAAATTTTGCTATTTAAATAATGATGACAGTGTTACTTTAACAAAAGAGATTATTCCCAATTTAGAAGATAGTATAAAAACACTAAAGAGATTTAACTTAAGCAAACAGTTAAAAACTCCAAAATTATTAAAAGAATGCTTTTTAAAAGAATTAAATGAAGTGCAACAAGTTAACAATTTGATTCACGAAGGAGAAGAACTTATTGAAAAGGGGTTTTTGTGTGAATACTTATGTAGAAAATGGAAAGAACATGTTATTTTATTTTTTGAAAAAAATTCTATTGATTATATTCAAAAAACCATAGAATTTATAAAAGGCAAACGAACAATACTTCCGATTAATTGTTTAATAATAATAAAAAAATTTTTCCCAAAATATTATAAAAAAACAAAATTTGTTAATTCTTTAGATACTGATTTTAATTTAATTCAATCTGAAAATTACCAATTAAAAAGTGGATTTGATTTGTTATTATAAAAAAAGTTCCATATGGAACTAGTCCACATGGATGTTAAAATCTTTCGATTTTTATAAAGTACAACAATTTAATTAATTTAAACCTGCTTTAAATCGGGTTTTTTATTAAAATTGTTTAAATCTTTCAGTGTCAATGTTCGAGTTTTTAAAAGTTCAACTAATGAAGCAATTCTGTCAAGGTCATCTGTTGTAAAATATTCAATTATTATCTTACCTTTTTTCTCATTTCCAGAAAGAACTACTTTTGTTGAAAAAAGTTTTTCCATTTGAACAATCAAATCTTTTACTTCGGGACTTTGTTCTGTAAATGATTTTTCTTGCGCTTGTTTTGGATTTAAAATATCTCTTACAATTTGCTCCACTTGTCTAACATTAAGATTTTTTTCTTTTACAGCATTTGCAATTCTAATTTGGTCTTTTGTATCTTTTAAAACAACCAAACATCGTGCATGACCGGGCGAAACACTTCCATCCTCAACCATTCTAACAACTTCGGGGTGAAGGTTTAAAAGTCTTAAAAGATTTGTAACTGCGGGTCTACTTTTCCCGATACGGTCAGCAATTATTTCTTGGGTTAAACTATATTCATGCATTAATTGTTTAATTGCACGTGCTGCCTCAATGGGATTTAAATCCTCTCTTTGAAGATTTTCAATAATTGAAATTTCACGAATCTGTTTTGAAGTTAAATTTTTAATAACCGCAGGAATTGTTTTAAGTCCAGCAATTTTAGCAGCGCGAAATCTACGTTCACCTGCAATAATCATATATGTACCATTTTCTTCTTTATTTAAAATAATTGGCTGAATAACCCCATGTTGCTTAATTGAATCTGAAAGTTCTTTTAATGAATTTTCATCAAAACTTTTTCGGGGTTGATTTATGTTTGGAAAAATTTGCTCAATTGCAATTTCTGTAGGTGAACCGCATTCTTTTTTATCAAAATTTTCCACACTTTCATTTTCATAAACCCCAAGCAACGATTCAAGTCCTCTTCCTAAACCCTTCATGTATTTCCTCCTAAAAATTATTTTTTATTTTTTGCTTTCTTTTAAATCAACATCAACGCTTGAACTTTCTTCTTTTTTTCTTAATTTTATGTTTTCTTTTAGCAATTTTTGAAACTCGATTTTATTTCTAGTTAAAAACTCTTCGGCAAAAAGTAAGTAAGCATTAGCACCTTTCGAATTAAAGTCATATGTTAAAATTGCTTGACCATGACTAGGGGCTTCTGCAAGTCGAATACTTCGCGGAATTGAGGTTTCAAAAACTTTTTTTCCAAAAAATTTTAAAATTTCACTGCCCACTTGTGCGATTAAATTTGACCTTCCATCCATCATTGTTAAAACAACACCTTCAACATCAAGACTGTTGTTTAAATGATGCTTTACTAAACGTATTGTATTCATAAGTTGACTTAATCCCTCTAAAGCATAAAATTCGCACTGAATTGGAATTAAAATTGTATCTGCTGCCGTCAATGCATTAACCGTTAAAAGTCCTAACGAGGGTGGGCAATCAATTAGTATAAAATCATAATTATCTTGAATTTTACTTAAAATATTTTTTAATATTTTTTCTCTTGCAGGTTTTTGAACAATTCCTATTTCAATGCCGGCAAGATCAACCGTGGATGGAATTATATCAAGATTTTCTAAATAGGTGTGTAAAATAACTTCTTCAATTTGAGCATCTCCATCAACAACATTGTAAATTGTTTTTGGTTTATTATGCTTGTCAATCCCAATTCCGCTTGTTGCATTTCCTTGCGGATCAAGGTCGACAATTAAAATTTTTTGCCCCATAGCAGCAAGATAAGCAGACAAATTCACACAAGTGGTTGTTTTTCCAACCCCACCTTTTTGATTTGAAAAAGCAATAATTTTTCCCAAGATGTTCACCTCACTAATTATCTAATTTGTTTATCCTTATTTTAGACTGTCGAAAAGAGCAATGGAGCAAGGCTCGACAAATGCCGAAAGGCAAGAGTTTACTTCACGTAAATGACTGTCTTTCGGCGTTTGGCAGTAAACGCAGAAACGAAATTTTGTTAAAATTTTGTGTCCATTGCCCCTTATCGACAGTCTGGTTAAAGCGGTTCGTTTTTAGGTTTATTTTTTCCTCTAGGATACCCTTTAGGGCAAGATTTTAATTTTTGAAGAATAATAATATTCCTTTCATTTCCTTGCAAAATCAATTTTATAACATTTTTCACTTCTCCCGCAAGGGTTTTGAGAGCATTTTTGGCCAAATTAATTTCTTCCGCCAAATTTTGTGCTTTATAAACAAAAACTTGTCCACCAGTTTTAACAAGTGGTAATGAATATTCAACAAGTGTGTTTAATTTTGCAACTGCTCTAACAACGACATAATCAAATTTTTCAGCATTTGTTTTTGCAAAATCTTCAACGCGAGCATGAACTGCAACGCAATTTGTAAAATTAAGTTTTTTTATGACTTCATTTAAAAATTCAACTTTTTTCAAAACACTATCCAGTAACACAAATTTCAAATCAGGGCGTAAAATTTTTAACGGAACCCCTGGAAAACCTGCTCCACTCCCCAAATCTAAAATCAAACTGCTATGATTAAATTCTTTATAAGGTATCACACTATCTAAAATATGTTTCACGGCAAACTCTTCTTTTTCAGTGATAGAAGTCAAGTTTATGATTTTATTTTTTTCAATTACTAAATTAAAAAATTCTACTAAAAATAAAATTTGCTCACTTGTGTATTGAATATTATACTCATCAAAAATTTTTGTGATTTTTTCTTTCATAACTATCATTATATATTAAATGAAAAAATAATAGAATAAAATTAAAGAAATTTTAAATTGTTATTGTTCAAACTGGTTCTCTTTTTCTTTTATATCTTCTAATTTATAATAAATTCCTGTTTCTAAAATACCCAAACTTAAAAAACTAAATCTTTTTAAATGCTTATCAAAATCTGTTGCAGTTTCTTTTGTTAACTTTGGAATGCCACCAATTTTTACTCCCACTTTTTGAAAAACCACAGCCATTGCATATGTTGCTTTATTTATTCTCTTTTCTTCAGCATATTTATTTTTCCAATTCCATTTTTCTTGTGGTCGAATAGGAGTATCTAAAAAAGCAACGTTCAATGCCCTATTTTGCCAATCTTCCAAGCCTAATTTTTTATCAACATCCTTGATATTTTTATTTCCAAAATGGTTGTCTCCAAGTTGGTCTGCAAGTTCTTCTCTCAGTTTTACAAAGTATTTTTTTATTTGAACTTTCTTTGTTTTTTTTGAAAAAGGTTGATCATTTGCAACTTTTGTCAAAACACTCATCTTCTCTTTCCTTTTATTAATATAATTAAAAATGAAAATATCCCGCTGGAGAAACTCCCTTTGGCGGATTATTCGATTAATAATTAGGGATTTTCAATTCACTTTAGATTAATTAATAGTTTGGTTCATACCAATTTTTGCCGAGATTCATTGATGGATGATGTTTTCTTAATAATTCTTGATCACTTTCAACGTAAATTTTTTGTGCATTTTTATTATTTATTAAATCTTGGTTAATTGCTTGTTCTATTTCTTCAAAGCAAATAACAACATTCCCATTTTTATCAAACTCTTTTAAAAAATTTTTTACTATATTCATGTTGTTTTTTAGTTTTTCAATGCTAATCATGTATTCACCTCTTTATAATTATACCATAAATTCTTTTTATTTTGATTTTTTTGCCTTAACAAAAACAATTAAAATTGAAATGTCGGCCGGGGAGACGCCCGAAATGCGGGATGCTTGACCAATTGTTTGAGGACGGATTTTAGAAAGTTTTTGTCGAGCTTCTTTTGTGATTCCTTTTAATGAATTAAAATCAAAATCTTGAGGTATTTTTAAATCACTTTGCGACTTGCTACGCTCAACTTCTTCATATTGCTGTTTAATATAACCTTCATATTTTACTTCGGTATTGATGTATTCTATAACACTTGCTGGTAACCCCTCAAACAACCCATAAACTTCGTTGATGTCAAAGGCGGTAATATTGTTTCGCTTTATTGCTTCTTTAACGGTTAGATTTTTTGAGGGAATATTTTCGTTTTTGTTTCTAAAAAAATTTGTTAATTTTTCATCAAGTTTTAATCTGATTTTCAACTTTTCTTCTGCTTGTTTTATTAATTCTTTTTTCTCATTAAAAACAAAATATCTCCCATCATCAACAAGATTAAATTTTCTACCAATTTCAGTTAATCTTATATCAGCATTATCTTGTCTTAAAATCAGTCTATATTCCGCTCGTGAGGTCATCATTCTGTAAGGTTCGCTTGTTTCTTTGGTTACAATATCGTCAATTAAAACCCCAATATAAGCATCACTTCTTTTTAAAATCAGTGCTTCTTTTTGTTTTAAAAAGCAATCAGCATTAATGCCCGCAATAATTCCCTGTGCAGCAGCTTCTTCATAACCACTTGTTCCATTAACCTGTCCAGCAAAGAATAATCCTTCTACCTTTTTACTTTCCAGCGTTGGCTTTAATTCGGTGGCATCAATTGCATCATATTCAATTGCGTAAGCATCACGCATAATTCGAACATTCTCAAGTCCAATAATACTATGATAAATTTGTTTTTGAACATCAATAGGCATTGAAGTACTCATACCCTGAACATATATTTCATTTGTCGAAAGAGATTCTGGCTCTAAAAAAACCTGATGACGCTCTTTGTCAGCAAATCTCATAATTTTATCTTCAATTGATGGGCAATAACGAGGCCCCACCCCTTTGATTAGTCCTGAAAACAACGGGGCACGATGAATATTTTCTTTAATTACTTTAATTGTTTTTTCAGTTGTGTAAGTAAGGTAACAAACTGCTTTATTTTTAGGCTTTTCTTTTGTTAAAAAAGAAAATGTTTGAAGGTTTTCTTCTCCTTCTTGCAAAATTGTTTCCTTGTAATTTATTGTTCTTCCATCCACCCTTGCAGGAGTGCCGGTTTTTAATCTTTTTATACTATGTCCCAAATTTAAAATAGATTGTGAAAGATAAGTCGCTGCTGAAAATCCATTTGGTCCACTTTCCTTACTCCATTCTCCTGTTATTATTTTGCTTTTTAAATAAACACCCGTGGCAACAACAACCGTTTTTGCTAAATATGTTTCTCCTTGTGCGGTTTTAACTCCTATAATTTTGTTATTTTCAATTAAAATTTCACTAACTTCTGCCTGTCTAACTTGTAAATTTTCTTGCTGTTCAAGAGTTCTTTTCATCTCTGTGTGGTAATCAATTTTGTCTGATTGTGCTCTCAATGAATAAACAGCGGGTCCTTTCCCACGATTAAGCATACGTATTTGAATTAATGTTTTGTCTGTATTTTTTCCCATCTCTCCGCCAAGCGCATCAATTTCACAAACCAAATGACCTTTTGCTGTTCCCCCAATTGAAGGATTACATGCTAATAGAGCAATTGAATCAAGATTAAGACAAAACAAAATTGTTTTATTTTTTAAGCGTGCAAGAGCTAGAGCAGACTCGCAACCAGCATGCCCAGCACCAACTATTATTGCATCAAAAGTATTTTCATTTATATTCATTTATTAATCCTTGACCACGAATGCTAGCATTGCACATGCTATCCAAATTTTAGCAACCAGCAACACTATTAAATATTAGGTAATATTTATTATACTCTTATTAATTTATAAATCAATAATTAAATTTTAAGACAACTAAAAATTTTCCTTCTTTGGAACACGAAAACGGGAGTTTACAACTCCCTTTCGCTAAAATTTTTCGTTTTTTTTGAAAAATTTTGAAAAGTAAAATCTCATCTTTCGGCTTAACCCCGCTAACGAAAAGTTCACTTTAGCATTTTTTCAGTAATCTATTTTCCTAAACAAAATCTTGAAAAAATCTCGTCAATAATTTTTTCGTTTTCACTAACACCGGTAATTTTTCCAAGAAGCGACCAAATTTTTTTTATTTCAAAAACAGCAATATCAACACTCGCTTCATCTAAAATTTTAATTGTTTTTTCTGCTTGTTTTTTTGCTTCTTTTAAAGCTTCTATGTGTCTTTTATTAGTTAAAATCATTGTTGAAGAATCAATTTTTTCAACTATTGTTCGTCTGTAAATTTCTTCAATTAATTCACTTATTCCCTCTTTTGTTTTACTGCTTATTTCAATATTAGGAATAATAGGAATTTTTTTAATTTTTTTTATGTCTTTTTTGTTTAAAACAACAATTGGATTTAATTCTTGAATTTTCTTGTAAATACTGAAATCTTCTTCATTCAACTCCTCTGAAGCATCAATTAAAAAAACAACAATGTCGCTTTGTTTTATTGTTTCTTTTGTTCTTTCAATTCCAATTTTTTCAACCTTATCTCCACTTTCTCGAAGACCTGCAGTGTCAATAAAATTAATTTTAACTCCGTTATATAAAATTGTTTCTTTAATTGTGTCTCGTGTTGTTCCAGCAACATCTGTAACAATTGCTCGCTCACTACCCAAAACTGCGTTCAATAAACTTGATTTTCCAACGTTTGGTTTTCCAACAATCGCAACATTAATTCCGCTTTTTATTACTTGTCCATGTTCGCTATTTTTTAATAATTCAAAAATATTGTTTTCAACTTGTTGGACTACCTCTTTTGCCTCATTAAGTTCTGTTTTTTCATCATCATATTCGGGATAATCAATAGTGACTTCTAATTTTGCAAGAATTTCAGTTAATGAATTTTGCATTATTTCAATTTTTTTAAATAATTCTCCGTTTAAAAGTTCAAAACCAGCTTTAATTTCTGCCCGACTGGTTGCTTCAATTATGTCGATAATTCCTTCTGCTTGGTCTAAACTAAATTTCCCATTTAAAAATGCACGTTTTGAAAACTCTCCGTTTTCAGAAAGTCTTGCTCCATGTTTTAAACATTCGTTTAAAACTTCTTCTGTTAAAAATTCCCCTCCGTGAATTTGAAATTCAACCATATCTTCACCGGTAAAAGATTTTGGTCCTTTAAAATAAACCATTAAACATTGTTCCCGAAAATGCTCGCCTTTAAGCTCTCCTAAATACATGTAGCGCGGTATAATATTTTTATTTGTTAAAAATTCTCCTTTTTCATTTTTACTTAAAAAAAAATTAAGAGCAATTTTTAAACAATCTTGCCCACTCATTCTAACAATACTTATTGCCCCAGTTCCATACGGGGTTGAAATATTAGCAATACAATCCATAACTCCTCGTTGGTATTAAATAAAAAAATTTTTATTATAAATTTAAAAAAATATACTAAAAACAGAATTTTAAGCTTTTTTAATAATTAAATACCTAAAAGGTTCTTCACCTTTGGAAATTGAAACTAATCCTTCAAATTGTGAAATTGTGCTGTGAATAACTCGACGCTCATATGCTGACATAGGTTCAAGTTTGGTTTGGTGTCCGGTTTTTTCAACTTTTTTTGCAACACGTTTTGCAAGAGCAATTAGTGTTTCTTCTCTTTTTTCTCTATAACCATCAATATCAAGTCGTACTTTTTTATTTTTCCTATTTTTCCCATTTATTACTGAAAGTAAAAATTGTAAACTGTTAAGGGATTCTCCTCTGTAACCTATGAGTGAAGAAACTTCTTCTCCTATTAGATTATAAAAAACCTCATCTTCTTTTTCAAGTTCTTTAACTTCACCCTTAATTGAAAGAATTTTTAAAAGTCCTTCTAAAAAATCTTTTCCTTCTATTGAGTTTTGTTCAGTTTCATTAATAATTTCTTTATTTTTTTGTTCGGGTTTTTCAACTTCTTTTTTTAATTGTACATTTATAATTTTATTTTCTTCTAATTTTTTATTCTCTGTTTGTGGAATTGTTTCTTCTTTTGCTATAAAAATTTTCTCTTCTTTAATTTCTTTTTCTCTTAATTTTTTAATTTTTTCATATTTTTCAATAGCGTCTGAAGAAATTGTTACAATAACTTTTGCTTTTTTAAAAATTCCACCTGTTTCAAGAATTTTAATGTCAACATCATCTCTGCAAGCTTTTAATTTGAATAATGCGTCCTCTATTGCTTTTTCAACATTTTTTCCTATTCCTTCGCATTCAATCATTTATATAATCCTCCTTTTTATTGCTCATAAAAGAGTTAATTTATTCTTTTTTATCGTCTTTTTTCTTTATATTATTTCTATCATAAGAAGCAAGTTGATTTTTTCCAAAATTTTTTGTATTTTTTCTGTCATAGGGGGCAGTTTTTGTAAAGTCTATGTTTTTTATCGTTTTATTTCTATCATAAGACGCAACGGTTAATTGTTCTTTTTTAAGCTGTTTTTTGTTCTCCAACTTATCAATTAACAAATCTATTAATGGTGTTGTTCCTATTGCAATTATTTGTGATGTGAGAAGATAAAGAGCAAAAACAGCATTGTAAGAAAGAGCAAAAAAACCTAGCATAATTGGAAGTATTATTAACATAATTTTTCCTGTTGATGCAGCGGGATCTTGCCCATTTAAAGATTTCATTTTGTTTTTTCTCATCATTAACCATTGAGACAAAAACGATGTGCCCACAATACAAACCAAAAGAATTAAATAACCATTTGTTTTACCCACTGAATTACGAAGGGGATCCATTATTGATTCATATTCTACTTGAAGAGTTGTTCTTTGGGTATCATCTAAAGTGTTTTTGTCAACAATTGTTCCATCAAAAAATTTAACATTTGTCACCGAGTTCAAATAATCATCAAAAGTAGGGATTGAGTTTACAAAAGGTGAATCCGCTTTCCAAATATTATCAATCCAAAGCCAAGAATATTTTATTTCACCATATTTATCACGAACAGCAATGTTTGCTGCACTAATTTTTTCAGTTTCATCTCCTACTTCTTCTGTATAAGCTGTTTGATATGTGTCTTGAAGTTCAATATACTGTTCACCTATTTTTGTTGACGCCATTGCATTCAAACCTGACCAGAGTGAAATAAAAATTGTAAGGGTTAAAGCCATGTTAACAAGCATAAAAAGACAAGAGCCTAGAATGTTATAATTGTTGCTCTTGTAAAGTTCAGCCATTTTTTGATTATAAAGCGCCCTATCATGACCGTATTTTTGTTGTAATTTTTCAAGTTCTGGTTTTAAGGTTGCTTGCATTTTTGAGTTTTTTCTTGTAATTTTTTTATTTAAAAAATCAAGTGGTGTCATTACAAGCTTTATTGCAATGGTTAGTAAAATTATTGACCATGCATAATTGCTAAAATTTGAATTAAACCATGAAATAACAATAGTCCAAAAGTCAACAAGGAAACCACATAGTTGTGACGCTGCGATCAAAATAGCCATTTTTCTTCCCCTTTAAGATTAATCGGAACCAAATCAACTCCTCCTTTTCTGTTAGGAGTGCATTTAAGAATTCTTTTAGTTCCTAAATAACTTCCAATGAAAAGTCCGTGTTTTTTTAATGCTTGAACAAAGTAGGTTGAACATGATGGATAATACATACATGCGTGTGGAATTAATGGAGATATGCAAATTTTGTAAATGTAAATTAAAAGATAAAAAAACAATTTTAACGGATAGAATATTATTTCAAGTGTTTTCTTTAACATAAACGTTCGCTTTAATTAAAAGTTTTTTAATTTGCTCTCCAATTTCTTCAAATTTTAAGTTTTGGATGCCTTCTCTTGCCATAAAGATGTAGTTGTGATTTCCTAAAACAAATTTTTCTAGTTTTAAAAACGATTCTCTCATTCTTCGTTTAATTTTGTTCCTAACAACACTTTTTCCAATTTTTTTACTAACACTAAAACCAACTTTGTAAGATTTTATTTTGCTATTAATAAAAAAAAGTTGTATGTTAGGCGCTACTCTTGTCTCTCCATGTTTATATATATAAGCAAAATGTTTTCTTTTTTTTAATTTGTTTTCAAGTTTCACTTCTTCAACCTTTTATATAGTTTGAATTAATGTTTGCTCGGTATAATTAACTTTACCAACGTTTTTTTACTTCATAAATCGCAGTATTAAATCATTACACGGTTAATTCTTTTCTTCCCCTTGCTCTTCTTCTCTTTAAAACCCTTCTACCTGCTGCAGTTTTCATTCTTTCTCTGAATCCATGAACTTTTTTTCGTTTACCTTTTTTAGGCTGATATGTCCTTTTCAAAATAGTCCTCCTATAATTATTGTTACTGTTACTTGCATAGTATACTGATAATAATAGTTGTTGTCAACTATTGTTCAAAATTAAAAAACAAGCTTTTTAATAATTTTTTTTCTTAAAATTTATTTTTATATTTTATTTTTTTATTTTTATTTTTTATTTTAATTTTCTATTTATTTCTTAAAATTATATATTTTTTATTTAAAAAAAAATATTGAACAAATATAAAAATCAAAAGAAATGATCCCTTGACTTTTAGACTGTAATCAACCCCAAACTGTCGACAAAGACAGTTTGGTTATTTCATCATTCTAACTGGCAGAATTAAATAAAGAAATTCTTCTTTTTCATAAGGGGTAACAATGCAAGGATTTGACGAGTTGTTGAAACTAATTTTAATAAATTCGTCTGTATTAACTCTTAAACATTCGGTAAAATAGCGCGCATTAAAAGCAATATTCAAATCTTTGCCTTTTAAAACAATATTAACATTTTCTTTTATATTTCCAATTTCAGAATTCGAAGTTAAACAAAGATTTTTTTCCTTTATTTCAAATTTAACAAGATTATTTTGCCCCATACGAGATAAAAGTGAAGCACGCTCTAACGAACTTTCAAATTGTTGTTTATTAATTGTTATTTCTGTTTCATAATTATTTGAAATAATTTGTTTATAATTTAAAAAATCTCCATCTAATAATCGCGTAATTATTTTTGTTTCTTCATTGTCAACCATTAAATAATTTTTTTGAACATATAAGGTTATGATTTCATCACTATCTTCAATTATTCTTGAAATTTCATTTAAGCTTTTACTTGGGACAATTATTGATGAAGAAAAGTTTGCTTTTGTTAAAGGTTTTTTAACAAGTGCTAAACGATAACCATCAAGCGCAACAGCTTTTATTTCATTTTTTTCAATTTCTAAAAGACAGCCCTTTAAAATGGGACGTGAGTCATCAAGAGCAACTGAAAAGATTGTTTTTGTTATAAGATTTTTTAAATCCTTTTTTGTTATTGAAAAACTTTCCTTACTTTCAATTTTTTTAAAACTTGGGTACTCTTGAGTTGAATAACAAGAAATAAAGCTTTCACTATCAGAATATCTAATTTTTAATTGATTTTTTTCATTTAAAACCATTTCAATTTGTTCGTTTGTTAATTTTTTTAAAAACTCCCCAAAAAATTTGCCCGGAATTACCGTTTCCCCCTCAATTTTTACATCCGCCTTAATTTTCTTTTCAATTGCTAATTCATTATCGGTTGCGCTAAGAGTTAGACTACCATCTTCCGCAATAAATTTTATTCCTTCTAAAATAGGATTAGTTGTTTTACTAGCAATTGCTTTTGAAACAATTGAAACCGCTTCACTCAAATCAAGACCTTCACAAATTAAATGCATATTTTCGCCCTCTCTTTCATATATTTATTAATTGATTAAATAATAATAATAATAATAATGATTGTTAAAATGTGGATAAGTTTTTTTAAACACAAGATATTGTTGTTTTTTTAATTTTTTTTAAGTGATAATCACTATATATTGTAATTTTTTTTGTGGAATAAATGTTAACAAATTTATTTTTATTTCCACATATTAACAACTACTAATAATTTGACCTTTTATTTCATTAACGATTGTTCTTGTTTTATTGTTTGTTTTTAATTCGCTTGTTATTTTATCCCTTGCATGAATAATTGTTGTGTGATCTCTTCCCCCAAAAATTTTACCGATTGAAATTAAAGGAATGTCTAGTATTTCATTAATTAAATAAATTGCAATCATTCTGGGCTCAACAATTTCCTTATTTTTTTTCTTACCTGTAATTTCCTCTTCAGTAATTCCAAAATATGAACAAACTTTTGAAAGTATTAAATTAGGAGAAATTTGCTCTTTTTGAATGTTTTGTTCATCTTTAAAAACCTCTCTAGCATCTTCAATAGTTGCAACTTTTTTACCCACAAGTGTTGCATAGAAGTATACTTTTGATAAAAGTCCTTCCATTTCTCTAATGTTAGTGTTTATTTTTTCAGCAATAAAGTGCAGCACTTCCTCATCAATGTTATAGTGTTCAAGTTCTATTTTCTTTTTTAAAATTGCAATTTTTGTTTCAAAATCGGGTGCTTGAATATCTTGAATAAGACCACTTGCAAACCGTGAGCGAAGCCTCTCTTCAATTGTTGCAATTTCTTTAGGAGGTCGGTCGGAGGATATTATTATTTGTTTATTTTTTTGATAAAGTTCGTTAAAAGTATTGAAAAATTCTTCTTGTGTGCTTGTTTTGTTTGAGAGAAATTGAATGTCATCAATCATCAAAACATCAAGATTTCTATATTTTTCTCTAAAAAGAATATTTGCTTTTTCTTTACCCGAATAAAGACTGTCAATATAATCATTTGTAAACTTATCACATGTTCCATAAAGAATTTTTTTTTCAGGACTGTGTTGTTGTATGTAATTTCCAATAGCATTTAAAATGTGTGTTTTGCCAAGTCCAACTCCACCGTAAATAAAAAGTGGATTAAATTTTTCACCTGGATTTTCGGCGACAGCTCTTGCTGCAGCATAGACAAATTGATTGCTTTTTCCAACAACAAAATTATCAAAAGTATATTTTTCATTAAAGAGATTAGGTTCGTTTTTCTGTTTTATTTTTTTTTCTTCGCTTTGATTTTTCTTTAAATAAGATTCTTTTTGATTAGGGTCTAAAATTTCAAAACTTACTTTATTTCCAAAAACTGTTTCTATGGCATCTTTTAACTGATTATGATGATTTTTTAAAATTTGATTTTTTGCGAAACTTGTTGTCGCAACTAAAACAAGATTTGAATTACTATAATCTAAAATCTCAATAGTTTTTAACCAAAGATCAAATGAAACAGCTGAAACAAGCATTTCTAACTTGTTTAAAACTTTTTCCCAGAGATTTAATGTGTCTTGCATCCGTTTCCCTTTGTTGTGTAATTATAACAATGAAAAAAGGTTGTAGTCAAGTAAAACAATTAAACAATGAAAACAGATGCTAATTCGACAAAAAATAAAAAAGTACATATCTTAAGAGTGTAAAACAAAAAGATTTTTATGATTGGTGATTTTTTTGGTCAATTTTCAACTGCCCATAGAGCTCCTAGCATAACTTCATTAACAGCAAACTGATTTAAGCTGTAAAGAGAAAGTTTTCCTTTTCTTTTATTGTTTACAATGCTGCTTGTGCGTAATTGTTGAAGCTGGTGAGAAATTGTTGATTGATTTGTTTTTAAAACAATTGATAAATCATTAACACACATATCACAAACAGAAAGACAAATTATAATTCTCAATCTTGTGTAATCTGAAAAGTTTTGAAAAAAATCTGTAAGTTTGTTTGTTATTTCTAATTCAGGTAAATAGTTTAAAATTTCATTTTTATTTTTTTCAGACAATAACAAAAGTTGTTTCATTCTTCCACCTCCTTAAAAATTAACACAATAAATTAGATCTTCATATATTAAATTTGTAATATTACATATTAACTGTCAATGCCTTTTTTAAAATTTTTTATTACAAAAGAGAAAAATTTGAAGAAATAAAGAATCAAACCAAATATTTTTAGAAACGGGGGATTAAAAAATGAATTTTTCTCAAGACATTTTACTTGTTTTTTTACTAAGCATATTGGCGAGTTCAACAAATGCAGATCTTGCAAACAACACAAACATACTTCTTCTACTTCTTTTAGGATTAATGGGGGGAAATAATAATTGCAATAATGTTTGTTGCCCAACCGGTTGTTTAAAAGATAATAGAGTTTTTGCTTAATCATGTTTTTGCTTATAAAAATTTTAAAAAAATAAAATTAAAGGATCATTTATTTTGTTGTCGGTAAAAAAGAAAAAACATATTTTTTTATTTTAATGAAAAAATATGGTAAAAATAATAAATACTAATTAATTCCTTGTCAACGCTTTGATGAGATGTTTTTTCAAAAGATAATTATTTTTAAAATTTCATTTAAAATTATTTTTCTTTAAAAAATGCTTTTTAAAAGTGTTTAATTTTTTATTAAACAAATTTTTTTATTTCTAAATGGAGAAAATTTTATTAATTATTAGTAATAATTTTTTAAATTCTCTTTTTTATTTAGATTTATAATTTATAATTTTATACAAATTATAATTATTATTGCTTTAAGTTATTTTGTTATAAATAATAATTAAGTTATAATATAGTTAATTATTAATATTTATTAAAATAAGGTTTAAATGAAGAAATTCCCAAAAATAATTACATATTCCTTGATTTTACTTTCACTTGCTTTTGGAGCAATTGGTTTTGTTTTTACCGGTAAAAAGGACAGTTTAAAAGAAGAAAATTCACTTAATTATTCATCACAACAAGATCTAGGACTTCCTGAAAGTTCAACTTTTGTCACACCTTCATGGTCTCCGCCTTATGGTTTTGATGGTGGTGATGGGTCTGTTGCATACCCTTTTATTATAAAAACACCCGATCAACTTGCTGCTCTTGCTTATTGGCTAAATGGGGGAAGTGATGACCAGGCAAATAGTTTTAAAACCAAACATTACAAGTTAGAATCAAACATTGACCTTGTAGGAAAGATATGGGTGCCTATTGGGGGACGCAGCGGTGGGGTGTATGATGATAATGATTTTATGGGTGATTTTAACGGAAACGGCTATACAATTAAAAACATGCGGATTGATGAAAATATAACCGCTTCAGCAGAAATAGGTTTATTTAGTGCAATAAATGGTGGAAAAGTTTATGATTTGAGAATTGAAAATCCTTATATTTCAACAGGAACAGCATATGTTGGTGCAGTCACAGGTTGGTTTGGCGGTGGCGGAATTATTTCGCAATGTGCAGTAATTGGCGGAACAATACGGGCAGCAAACGCAAGTGCTAGTATAGGAAGTCTTGTGGGTTATAATAATTCAACAAGTTATATTTATAACTCTTTTTCAACAGCTACTTTAACAAAAGATGGAACAGCGGGTATGATTTCGGGCATTGTTGGAAATGGCGGAACTGGTGGTGTAACGATTAACACTTACAACTCTTATTTTATGGGTGAAATTAATATTAATAGTGGACAAGTCTCTTACAATTTAGCAAACACAACCGTTTCAAACATTTATAGTTCATATTACTGTTATAATAAAATTGTTGGCGCAAGTTCGGCAACAACAAGGGGTTATTTTTCACATAATGGAAGTTTACAAAACAATGTTTCAGAAGACACTTTAAAAAGCGCTAATATGCGAAATGTTTTTAACAATTCCGCAGAACAAAGAACAGCTGTTGATGATAATTGGTTTTTTTCTACAAATAATTTCCCCGTTTTAAGGGGAGTTAATAATAATTTTGTTGCAATTAAAGTTGGAACAAATTTTCTTGATATTTCCAAAGATAATAACAACGGTGGAAATAATGTAACAAGTATTTTTTCTCCCCTTTCATTAGCCGTGGGAAATCTTTCTCTTTCATTAAATTATAATAACGACACAAAAACATGGGGAAGTTTTTCAATATATAAAAAATTAGGAGGAAACTCAACTTTTTCAGGCGGAGCAATTTCAACAACAAATAATCTTGACAATAATCGTATTGACACAATTTCACAAACCTACACAAAAACAATTACTATTCCTTCTCAAGAGACAATCCCTTCAACTGAACTAGCAAATAGACAAGGTTATTTTGTTATTTCACTAAATGAAGTTGAAAAATTTTACAAACATTCAATTAGTGTTGTAGATTTTGTTCCCGATTACAGTGAAGGCATTGTTAATTTTGAAAAAATTAGAGATAATGCGGGAAATTACATTGTACCAAATGTTTACTTAGTTGAAGGTGCTGATCAAGCTTATCAAGTGAATAACGATGGAATAAATTTAGGTAATCCTATAACAAAAACAAGCTGGATTGAATTAAATTATATTAATGCAACCAATAAATACGAAATATTTTTAACACCTGGGGCACGATTTAAATTATGGGCGGATGTTTATAACATAACTTTATTTGACGGAACTGATTCAGGTTATCATAGATTGTTTCTTGAGCAAAAGTTTCCCGAGGGGTTAATTTCAACAAAACAAGGTGAAGTTCAATCTGATTATTATTTTAAAGCAGGTGCAAGTGATCAAATAACTGTTTTAATGAAATACTCAGACCTTTATGAACTCAAATTTTATAATTCAAATATTAGTGAAGTATTTAATGGGACAAATAAATATAATATTGTATTTTCTCCCAACTCATACACATACATAAAAAGTACTAATGGGGAGATTTATGAATCAAACATAGACATTCATCAAACAACAGACAGTTTAAACGGAAATGATAGTTATCCAACTCCGTTTTCTGAAGGCTACAAATTTAATGGGTGGTTTTTTGATGCAAATAGTAATAACGAAAAAGATGAAAACGAAGAACTGTTTTCAAGCGATGTTGAACAAAACAGTGAAACAGATTCCACCCGAAGTCAAAAGATATATAATGACAACATAAGGCAATTACTAATTTCCACAAAAGGAACTGTGACGGTTGTTGGCAATTATATTACTTCTTTTTCAACACTATATAAATTATCACCGATTTGGACAAAGAAAACAAATACAATTGAAGTTAGATTTCTTATGAATTTGAAAGAAGACGAAAATTGGAATAATTTAAACACGACAACGTTAGAAAGTGATTATTTTGTTTTAGACTCGAATTGGCTTGCCTACATTAATTATAAATATGGAACAGAAGATTTTAAAGCATCAGGTCATGAAAATGGTCTTAGTATAAATGAAACATTTTCTCTTTCCACAGACACACCAGTAATTTTTAAATTTAATGCTGATGGCTATGGTTATACATTAAAAGGATTAATTGTTGCAAACAGACTAGAGAGAAAAGAAGGAGAATTATCCTTTTATGACCCCGAATTTGATCTCGATGAAAAGCGAATAAAAGCAACATTTCAAAATGATTATTTACCAGATTCTGTTTATGATGTTGAAATTTATAATGGAATAGCGCCGAATAAATATTTTCCCACCGTATCAAATCAGTATTCAAATAATCCTAGTCAAGAATTTTTATTAAATGATATTCATAACAATTTGATTATATATGTAATTTATTCTCGTGGCGAAGAGGGCTTAACTGCAGAGTTTTCTCTTTCAAAACCAGCTGGTTCGGAGACTTTGCCAACCGGTTTTGAGTTTGATTATGATATTATTGAAGTTGGAAGTGAAATCAATAATCCTATTGAGGGAAAAAGTGGAACAATCTCTTTTGCTCCCAGTTCTTTGGGCGCCTTTGATACAGCAAGAATAATTGAAGATATAAGAGCATATCAATCAATTTTAATAATACTTGATCTCTTTCAATTTTGTCTCCCTTGTTTAATATCAACATATGATTTCTATACTCTTCTACTTCTCCAATACCATATATACAAGAAACACTCGATACTACAATTACATCCCTTCTAT
>CAZKOT010000007.1:38849-43872 GCA_964554475.1 uncultured Christensenella sp. | reverse complement strand
GTTGCTGTTAGTCCACTTGAAAACAGTTCCTTTCCTTCACCTTGAGAAACATACAAAACATTTTTTTCTAAATCTTTTTTAAAAACAAACCATCGCTCGCCTGTTCCATCTGCTCTTCCACCGATTCCAAGTCCACGTCTTTGTCCCAAAGTATAAAACATTAATCCTTCATGCTTTCCGACAACTTTTTCATTAATTGTTCTAATTTCACCCGGTTGTGCAGGTATAAAATTCTTTAAAAAGTTTTTGAAATTTCTTTCACCAACAAAGCAAATTCCTGTAGAATCTTTTTTTGTTGCTGTGCTTAAATAAAGTTTTTTTGCAATTTCCCGCACTTGTTTTTTTTCAATTTCGGCAAGTGGAAAAATCACATTTTTTAACTGTTCTTGTGATAATTGATTTAAAAAATAAGACTGGTCTTTGCTTAAATCTTTTGCTTTCGCCAAATAAAAAAGTCCATTTTTTTCAAATACCTTTGCATAATGCCCTGTTGCAATGTAATCTGCCCCCAATTTTTTTGCATGTTCTAAAAAAGGCTTAAATTTGATTTCCCGATTGCATAAAACATCAGGATTTGGCGTTCTGCCTTTTTTATATTCCTGCAAAAAATATTCAAAGACATTTTCGTAATATTCTTTTGAATAATTGACAGAAAAATAAGGAATAGAAATAGCATTACAAACTCTTTTCACATCTTCATAATCTTCTTTTGCAGTGCAAACTCCATCATCTTTCCAATTAACCATAAAAAGTCCGATGACATTATAACCTTGATTTTTAAGAAGATAAGCAGCAACCGAAGAATCAACTCCCCCGCTCATGCCTATTACTACTGTTTGCATAAGTTCTCCCATTCTTTAATAATTCACCTCTTGAGAAGCAGAATTTTTAAGTTGTATTAGTTTAACCAACTTCATAAAACTTCTTTCTTCATACATTCTACTTACTAGAATGTAAGCAACTATTTAAATCCTCATATATTCTTGCTATCTTAACAAAGTGTAAGCGACCATTAATTTATCAGTTGTAAACTGTCAGTAATTTGTGAGTTGTCAGTTAAAAGTTATCATTTTTCTATTCTATTTCCTAATCTCTTACCCTTGTTTTATTGCAATCGGCACCTTATACGTTCCAACACATAATCCGACAAAATCACTAACCCAAAAAATTGCCAAAAGTGCCGGAAGAATAAAGATATAACTAACAAGAGAAATTAAAAATTCGGATGAGGGTAAGGAAACATAAACCAGTGAAAGAAGTCCGACCACGAGCATAAAAAAACCCCTGTAATATCTTCCCACCCAAAGATTATGGGCGCCAAAAAGCCCCAGAAAAAAGCACATTAAAATCAATTTCCAACGAACAACATCCTTAGGAAATTCTTTAACTAAAACAATTGATTTATCTTTTTTCCAAAATTGTTTTTTTGCTTCTTCATTTGTGCCTTCCGAAAGCCGTGCAAAAACAAGACCACACTCTTCACATTTTTTTTGAGCATTTAAACACTTTGTGTTACAACGTGGGCATTTCTTAACATCACTTCTGTATTTCGTTCGCATGAATTAAATATAACATAAATCATTTACAACTGACAACTGACAAATTGAGAAATATTAATTAGTAAAATTTTTCATTATTGCAGAATGAAAGTCGCAATTTTTTCTTTTTGAAAGAGATGTAATAAAAGATTACAGGGGTGTTTTTTTAAATGCATTTTAGCACTCTTATTTTTTCATTTCAAAAATCAATCACATAATCAAAGTGCTCTTCAGGTTTTTTAAACAACTACTCACCAATATAATCCTTGAATAGCTGGTTTTCCCCCGTTTATCATTGGATGTCCAATCCAGTGGGTTCCGCCTAATGCTGCAGCGGAAGGACTACTATTTACACTATAATTACATGGCTGATTAATGGTTGAATACAAATTATATTTAGTAAAGGATTCGTCATTTTCTTCAACAAGACCTAAATCGAGAGCATGTTGAATATGCTTTATTGTTCCTGTTATTTTTAGATAAACAGTGTCTGAAGTCATATAAAATTCATAAGATAATCCTGAAATTAAATTGCCTTCAGAACCTCCAGTTGGGTCCCAACTTGTGACTGGAGGGGACAAATCCAACCACCCAGAAGATGAAGAACTTCCGCTAGTTGTTCCAGATCCCGCATTATAAGCAGTTATTTCAAGGGAACGGTCTAGTTTATAATAACTATAATTACCATAACAATTATTTATTGTAGCAGAACGATTACCATTAATTGCTGAATAATAAGTTTCATAACAATAATTCATGTTTGCTCTAAAAACTAAATAATAATAATCGTACCATGCACCTATTACAAGAAAGTGTTGAAGGCTATCTTTAATTGAAAAGTTTACATATTGTGAATAGCGTTTATATCCCCCAGAAATTTTACCCAAATTATAGCAATTTGATATTGTTAAAGTCGTATAACCTGCTATACCTCCAGCATAAGCACGAATAGTGGTGTGTGTTTGCGAAGTACCATAACTGCCTGTTACATCATAATTATAAACCGTAATATGTTCTTTTTCAAAATATACTCCCCCCCACCATCCCCAAACAAGTTCGGGACCTGTTGAACTATGTGTATAAGAGGAAAAATAAGGAGTACTTGTAGTAGTTTTCGAATAGGCATTAACATTTCCCTCATTGGAACAATAAGAAATGGCAGCAGAACTTTTTCCTACAATTCCACCGCTGTAAGAAAAAGAAGTGCTTGAGCCACCATTTCCAACAACTGAATAATTATCACCAACATCAGCAGGAATTTTTACAGTTGTTGTTGATGCACAACCTGAACTAACATTTCCATAATTCTGAGATGTCGAAATGCTTGCCTCACTCTTACCAACAATTCCTCCCGCCCAAATTGAACTGTCAGAACGCGGATAAGCTGTTACATTACCTTTATTTAATGTTAAAGTAACACTAGATAGAGATAAAACTCGACCGATTATTCCTCCTGCATAAGAAGAATTTGAATAAGAAATAACATGAGCATAATTGTAAGCATTGTTTATTGATGATTGCCTAAAATCACCCGCAATTCCGCCAGCAAGACTTCCTCCATCAATAGAAATTGCATAAACTTCGGCATTTATATTAAAACAGTTTTCGATTCTTCCGTTATTTTCCATATAGGCAACAATTGCTCCTGCAAAAGTAGTATCAGTGCTATATGCTATAATTTGTGTTTTCTGTAACGAAGAAAGCACAACATTTTTGATTGTTCCTCCATAAACACAACCAAACAATCCTGCAAATCTTTGATTATCATTTTTTGGGATATTTAATCCCGAAATTGAAAATCCTTGCCCGTCAAAAACACCTTTAAATTTATTCGCTTCAGTGCCAATTGGAACCCATGTATTACCCGATAAATCTATGTTATTTTGAAGTTGAAAGCAATGAGTAGGATTAGGAGGATTTTTTGCAATATATGCAAGTTGCTCTGCCGTTCTAATTTTAAAAGGATCTGACGGTGTGCCTGCACCTTCCGAAGGAGAATCACTATTTGTAACAACATCAGTCCATTTTGCATAAGCAATTATTTCTTTATTAGGATATAAAAGAATTGTGGCAAAAATTAAATTAAAACAACAAAATAAAAATATAAATGCAAAAGGCATTATTGAAAATTTTTTCTTTTGTTTAAATTTTACCATTTTTTTCCTTTTTTCTCTTTCCTAATATTATTCCCCTCCCGAACGTCAAATTGCCAAAGACAATTTGCAGGAATTACGAAGTAATTTCGTCATAGAGTGAGGGCGTGGCGAGGTGTGAGCACGAAGTAAACCAATTTAAACCCAGTATCTTCTTTCCTATAGAATTATATATTATTTTGCTCAAAGTAACAAATAATTATAAATCATTATCAAAAATGAATTTTATAATAAAAAAATAAACGATTTTTAACCGTTTATTTTTAAAATATATTCTAAAATTGTCTGTAAATCATCAGTCGCAAATTGCTTGTTTTTTAATACAAATTTATTGCACTGAAGCATAAACTGCCAAATCCACAAGTTTGCATGAATATGCCCATTCATTGTCATACCAAGCAACCAATTTAACAAATTGAGGATTCAATAAAATTGAAGCTCCAACATCAAAAATGCATGTTCTTTTGTCATGAATGAAATCTGTTGAAACAACCGGCTCATTTGTAACGCCAAGAATTCCTTTAAGCTCTCCTTTTTCAGCCTTCTTATATACTGCAACAATTTCTTCCATTGTAACAGGTTTTTTAAGTTTGCAAGTTAAATCCACAACCGAAACATCAACTGTTGGAACTCTAAAACTCATACCCGTTAATTTTCCCTTAAGTTCTGGAATGACTTCAGTAACTGCTTTAGCTGCTCCAGTTGAAGACGGAATAATATTTACAGATGCTGCTCTTCCCCCTCTCCAATCTTTTTTTGAAGAACCGTCAACGGTTAATTGTGTGGCAGTTGTCGAGTGAACGGTTGTCATAAGACCTTCTTCCATAATAAAGGCATCATGAATTACCTTAACAAGTGGGGCAAGACAATTTGTCGTGCAACTTGCATTTGAAATAATTTTCATATCAGGAGTAAATTTTTTGTGATTAACTCCCATAACAAACATGGGCATTTCTTTTCCAGGAGCAGAAACAAGCACCCTTTTTGCTCCTCCTGCCAAATGTTGCTTACAATCTTCAGCATTTGTAAATTTCCCAGTTGATTCAATAACAATGTCAATTTCGTGTTTCCCCCAGGGTGTTTTCGAGGGTTCTCTTTCGGTATAAAATTCAATTATTCTTCCATTTACGGAAAGTTTGCCGTTAACAACCTCAATTTTTCCGTTGAATTTGCCGTGAACGCTATCATATTCTAACAAATATGCTGCATAAGGAACATCCATAAAAGGGTCGTTAATTGCAACCACTTCAACATCTTTTCTTTCGGCAATAGAACGCATTGCAAGGCGTCCAATTCTACCAAAACCATTGATGCCGACTTTAACTATTTTTG
>CAZKOT010000007.1:28914-38749 GCA_964554475.1 uncultured Christensenella sp. | reverse complement strand
AAAGTAGCATTTTAACATTTTTAATCATATGTAATTAAAGATTGATTAAAGATTTAACAAAAAAAAGGAGATTACCATGTCTTTTTACATTAATAATGATAATCCAAATCGTCCGGGTCCGATTTGCGGTAATCAACTAAACGGAATATGTGAAAAAGCATTGATTGAAGTAAACAAAGTTTTTGATGCGTGCGTATGTTCGGAAAGTCAAATTGGAATTGTACTTGAAGCAAGCAATTTTGATCCTCCGGGCCCTGCATTTCCATTAACCTTTATTTCTGCTGAAACCGACCTCACCTTACCAACAACAGTATCAAATGTAACAATTGAACGAATAGATTGTAAACCTAATTTTGCAAATGTCAATGCAACAGTAACGATTCCGGTTTTAATTCACTACAGAGACAATAACGGAATTTCAGGAACAGCAACAAGTTCATTTACGTTGACAAAAAACGTTATTCTTTACGTTCCGCAACCCTCATTATCACCTGTTTCAATTAAAGCGGCAGGCTTATTTGCAAGTTCAATTGGGGTTTTCACTCCCGAAACCTCGTTCACTGTTAGCGCTTGCATACAAGTAATACTTAAAGTAGTTGCACCTGTTGACCTCTTGGTTCCAACTTACGGGTATCCACAAATCCCACCCTGTCAACAAGCAACAGATTCTCCAATATGCCCAGGAGTTGGAGATTTACCTATTTATCCGACAGCTCTTCCAAATTCTTAAGGACAACCTAAAAATTCTTAACGTGGCTCGCAAGTAAACTTGCTCCCACTAAATTTTTCGGTTTTCCTTGGAAATTCTTCTTTGAAAAATTTTTCACCTTTCCGTGCCTCGCTGACGGAAAATGGCCGAGACATACCAAATTTTCCTTGGAAAATTGTGTCGCTGGCATTTTCCTTGCTCAAAAGGTGATTTTGCTTGAAATAAATCAAGCAAAATTATTTTATATTAAGAACAATCAAAATTTTTAAAAGGAATTTTATATGGAAAATTTATAAATCACCCCATGATTTTAGGAATAACATTTCTTTTTTTATATGTTTTAACAAGCTACTTTTAGTCTAATTGTTCTTGCTGATGTTTTAATAGTCTTTAATACAAAGCCAAAGCTCGCAAAGTCAAAGATAAATTCTAAATCTCCTCTTACTAAGAAATTAAAAGTAAGGAGTGTAAGCGACCATAAATTGTTCAATGTTCATTGAAATTTATCAGCAATCATTTACTAACAAATTTCATTAATCGCCTCACAAACTAAAAACGAACATCTATGAACCATCTCTTCTATATTTTTTGGTGTTAAAATCAAATTTCCATATAAATCATTCAATTCATTATTAAGTCCTTTTGCAAAAACCATTAACGGAACACCTATTACCACACATGGAATACCCAAAGATTTTTTTGAAATCGATTTATTCCTATTGTGAATTGCCCCACCAGGTAAAATCCCAACATTAGAAAGTTGAAATGAACAAGCAAGTCTTTTTATATTATAAGTGCCTAGACTGTCGATTAAAATCACAAGTTCAGGTTTTAAAACTTTACAAACGCCATCAACAACATCAAAAGACATTAAATTTGTATTTTCCAAAACATCGGGTTTAATTGCAAAAATATTATTCTTTAAAGTAATATTATCAACACAAAGTGCACCAAATGAGTCCGCATCAACCCTTTGATTTCCAAGACCCACCACCAAGATTTTCTTTTTTTTCTTACCAACAAACTTTTTAAAAATTTTTTTAAAAATTTTTTTTGTAAGGTGTTCACATTCAAAATCAGATGTATTAAAAAAGGGTGAAGTAAGAATAGCATAATCACCAATTTCTTTTTTAAGTTTTTCCGCCTCATTCTCATTTTTTATTTTTAGCGTTGCAAGTGAAAGTGAATGTGGAAAATTTTCATTAATTGTAAATCCATTTTCGAGCAAATCTTGACTGGGCTCATCAAAAAAATTTTGCATAAAATTATTATTGTTTTTTTATGCAAAATTATTTTATTTAAAGTAAACAAAAACAAAATTTTTAAATTAAATTAAAAAACAAAGATTAAAATGAGCATTTAATTGCAATGTAAATCTTTTTCAAGCGGTTTGAATTTTTTGATTATTCTCTTTAGAAGATTTTTTAAAATTTTGAACCATTGAAACAAATTCTGAAAAACCAGCTATTGATGAAGCAATATTATTAAACATTTGGCATGCAATTTCTTCACATGTATTTTCTTCACAAGAAACCTGAGCAACATCTATATAAAACACTTTCTTTGCAAAACGTAATGAAACAATGGGACAATCGAAAAGATTCGGGTTATATTCAATTTGAATAAAAACTTGCGAAGGTGATTTTGAAATTACTTCTTCTAAACCTTGAAAAGAAGTTTTGCTTTGAAAAATTTCATTAATATTTTGAAAATTTTTACAATAATACTTAATATTTTTTTTACGAAAATGTTGTCGTATTTCTTTTATTTGTTTACAACAAGCAGGACTTTCAACCGCTCCAAACCGCAACACGTATCTTTCGGCTTTTTTTGCAATTTTCACTTTAAAAGGAATGATTCCAAATTTTTCAAAATATTGTGCAACTTCATTAGCTAGCATATTTTCTCCCGTAAAATATAATTGTAACAATTATTAGTTTAAATATTTTAAAAACATATGTCAATTTTCTTTTATATAATTTTAATGTTTTTTATTTTTTTTAAATTAACCTTTTTTTTAATTTTACTTGCAATCTTTAAAGGTTTATGTTAAACTTTCAAAGTCTAACAAAAGTTAATTTGCTCACCAATTAGTAGCAAAAAATTGAAATCTATTTAAGATAGCAGATATTAAGGAGAAAAAAGATGCCAAACGTAAAATCAGCAATAAAAAGAGTTGAAATTAGTAAAAAGAAAACCGCAATTAACAAAAGTGCAAGGGCGGAAATGCACACATATATAAAAAAATTAAAAACACTTATTAACGAAAAGAAAATTAAAGATGCTGAACAACTTTTAATAAAGGTTTTTTCTGTGCTTGATAATTCTTCACAAGACAGTGTTATTCACAAAAACAAAGCAAACAGAATTAAATCTCATCTTTCAAAGCTTCTTGACGAAGCAAAAGGCAAAAAAACAGTAAAAAAAGTTAAAGTTAAAGAAAGCATAGATGAGAAGAAAGAGACAAAACCTGTGAAAGAGGCAAAGGCTGAAGTCAAAAAAAGTGAAAAACCAAAAATCAAAGAAGAAGCAAAAAAAGAAGAAGTAAAAAAGGATAAAGTTAAAAAAGAAGAGAACAACAAAGAAAAAGAAAAAATATCTAAAACTAAAAAATAAAAAATAAAAAATAAAAAAATCACAGCGAAATTGTTGTGATTTTTTTTAGATTAACAATGGAGAATTAAGGCTACCTTGCACTCCATTTTTTTTAATTTCAATTTTCAACTTAACACTATGATTTTTATTGTTTATATTTTTATGATTTTAACATAATTTATTTTTTTTAATAATAAATTATCATAGGAGAAACAATGAAATCACTCTTTAAAGCGGTTGCTCTAATAACTTTTTTTTCGGTATTAACAAGGGCGGCGGGGTTTTTCTTTAGAATATATTTATCGCGAACAATTGGAGCCGAAGCACTTGGAATTTATCAAATTTCACTTTCGGTTTTTTTTGTTTTAGCAACTGTTGTATCAAGCGGAATACCTCTTATTATTTCTCGCAATACCGCAAAATACATCACATTAAAAGACAAAGCATCAGAAAAAAGAATGATGGGAAGTTCTCTTGTTTTAACAGCTATTTTAAGTTTAATTGTTTGTGCTTTCGTTTTAATTTTTAAAGATGTTTTTTCATTTCTTTTTACAGACAAGCGTTGCTATCCCATTTTGCTTCTTTTTCTTCCCGCAGTTCTTTTCACAGGTATTTTCGGTGCTTTTAAAGGTTACCTTTGGGGAAAAAATAATTATTTTGGGGTTTGCATATCAGAATTTATCGAACAAATTGTAAGAATAATTCTTTGTGTTATTGCTCTAAGTTTAATTTTCACGAACATTGACGGAGCGACAATTGCAGCTTCCACTCTCACAATTGCCTGTGCAGTTTCGGCTTTAGCGTCAATGATTTTTTTCTTTTCAACTGGGGGGAGAATTGGAAAACCTCAAAAAATGTTTAAGGAACTTATTAAACCATCAACTTCAGTAACAATTTTTAGAATGGTTACAAGTTTAGTTCAACCCTTAATAGCAATTATTATCCCTTTCCGTCTTGTTGAAGCGGGTTACACAAGTACGCAAGCAATTTCACTTTTTGGAATTGCAATTGGAATGACTCTTCCCCTACTTTTTATTCCTTCAGCAATTGTTGGTTCGCTCTCAATGGCATTAATACCGGATTTATCAACCGCAATGACAAAACATGACAATGTACACATTGAAAAACGTATTTCGACCTCTCTTGCCCTTACAATGTTTTTTTCAACATTTTTTGTCCCCCTTTTTATTGGAGCGGGAGAACAAATTGGAACTTTTTTTTATGACAACACTCAAAGTGGGATTTTGCTTGCACAGTCGGCATGGCTTATTATCCCACTAGGATTAGTAAATGTTACATCATCAATTTTAAATGCAATAGGACTTGAAACAAAATCACTTCGTAATTATGTTTTGGGAGCAATTTTTCTTTTACTTAGTATATGGTTTTTGCCAAAATACATTGGAATAAACTCATTAATATGGGGTATGGGATTATGTATGATAATTGCATCAGTTTTAAATATAAGAATGCTTAAAAAGCACACAAAGGCACATTTACATTTTTTAAAACCCTTCTTTTTAATGCTTGCATTTATTTTACCAGTAACGGCAATTACTTCATTTACAACCAACGTTTTAACAAACTTTTTTAGTCTTTTCTTTTCTCTTGCAATTTCTTGCACATTAGGGGCAATTTGTTTTGTCGCTTTGTGTTTAATTTTTAATGTTATCGAACTTCAAACAATTTTTATAAAATTCCTACCCAAAAGAAATGAAAAAACAGGCAAATTTAAATTAAATTTTTCATTTTTTAAAAAATTAAAGTTTTTTTCTTTCAGTTCTTTTAAAATCAAATCTAAAAAGAAAAAACAAGAAATCGTCTGGCAAGCAGTGAAGAAACCTGAAAACTAAACTATTTATTTTCTTTTATATTTCCATATTATTAAAAATTACAGTACATAATTATATAAAAAATTTTTTGTTTTCTTTTTTTTATTAATTTGATAAAATAATAATATAATTCACGAAATAAATTTTTTTAAAAGAAAAGAAAATTTTATTATTAATTATAGAGGATTTCATGGAAAAAGAAACAGAAGAAATATTAAAACACATAACAAAAGTTTATGCTATTAAAAAAGTTATGGAAGATAATAACGGAATTGCTGATTTACAGTTATTATATAATGAAACTATAAAATACTATCCCGATATAAGAAAATCTAAAGATTGGGAAGCGGGATTACGTGGAGTTTTATATCGAGAAATTAAGAATAATCGTAATTTTAAAAAAATTGCAGACGGTACTTATGCACTTATTAATTTTACAAGCAATAACTTGATAAAAGAACAGCCAACCGCCGAAGAATTGAAAGAAATAAAAAAAGTTCAAGATAATGTTACAATTTCCGAAACTGAAAAAACACAAATAATTAAAGCACGACTAGGTCAAGGTGAATTTAGAGAAAAAATAATAATAAAATTTAGTGGTAAATGTGCAATAACAGGAGTTGATGATACAAGTATTTTAATAGCAAGTCATATTAAACCATGGAAAATTTGTTCTAATGAAGAAAGACTTAGCAGAGAGAACGGAATACTATTAACACCAACTTACGATAAATTGTTTGATAAGGGAATAATTTCTTTTAATGATAAAGGATTAATTATTCAATCTTCTTATTGGAATGTTGAAAATTTTAATAAACTTGGTATTACGAAAAATATAAAATGTAATTTACACATGACAGACCAAATGGGGTATTTTTTACACTATCATAGGAATTATGTCTTTAGAAAATATTAAAATAATAATTGGTGAAATATATTATTAAATAAAATATTAATTTTGAACTTTTAAATTTTATTTCCCACAGGAGAAACGCTTTTAAAAGTAAAAAATTATTTGCAAAGTAATTTATTATATCAAAGTGTTGTTAATGCTATTGATAAATTTCTTAAAAATAAAATTTAAAATCTGAAAATTGAAATTATAATATTTTTTATAATTTTCTTTTTTTCAAAGCAAATTTTGCAAACTCATTCCCATTGATTGATTAAAACTCTCGGTATAAAATCTAATTATACTAAGTGTAATTAGAAAGTCTTCATATTGAGTAGCCACAATTGCTCCTTTTAAACGTGAAATTTCACAACCAATTTCTTCAACATCTTCATGATTAACAATTACACACAAAGTATTTTCTTTTTTCTTCCACTGTTCTTCTAAATTTTCAACAAGCATCAAAATTTCACTTGTGTTAATATTCTCCGATTGTAAAGCAACAGTTTGAATATTTGAAACCATCTTATCAATTTCTGAAAGATAAGTATTAACTGCAAGTTCTTCCCAAACACAAACTCCAATTAAAACTAAAACAATAATACCTAATTTAATATATTTTTTTGTCATAAGTACTCCTTATAGTTGAGTTAGATAGTTGAATTTATTAAATGTAAAAGTGAATTATATTGTAAATTAAAGTTTTTATTTTATTAGA
Organism: uncultured Christensenella sp.; assembly: GCA_964554475.1. Lineage (GTDB taxonomy): Bacteria > Bacillota > Clostridia > Christensenellales > UBA1242 > CAJKWP01. Next base: position 32,003 of record CAZKOT010000007.1, on the reverse strand, counting down.
AATTAATTTCATAATTTGTAATTTTTGAGTTTTATGTCAGTTTGTAAATTTCTAAATCCTATCTTTTCATTTCAAATGTTAAAAACTTTTTTCCCTGCTCTTGAATATATACTTTATTTTGCTCATCAATTGTTAAAATAACACATTGTTTCAAATTTTTAATTTTAGCTTTTTCTAGTGCTTTATTAACAAATTTTTCGTCAACTTCAGCAATTTCAAGATTTTCTTTCATAATTGTTCCCTCACTAACAAGTGTAACAGGGATACCTTCATTTTCTTTTTTTATTTTCAAATCCAAATTTGTAACCGGTGCATTATCGGATTTGGGCAAAACATTAATTGTTCCATTTGTCTCCATAATTGCATATTCAATCTGTTCAAGTTTAAAATAACCCTTTGTTCTAATCGCTCCAAAAATATCGTCTGTGGAAATTTTTAAATTTTGTAATGCTTCATAGTCAATTCCATTAGGATTTATAATAATAATAGGTTTTCCACTAATTAAATGATTAAGTTTAATACTTTTCTTTGTTGCAATTGTAATAATAAAATGAATCACCGACAGAGTTAATAATGGAACAACTCCATGAAGAAGGGGTACACTCAATTCACCCATTGGAATTGTTGCCAAATCAGCAATAATAAGTGTCATAACAAGTTCATAAGGTTGCATTTGCCCGATTTGTCGTTTTCCCATCAGTCGAAGAACAGTTAATACAATCAAATAAATAATAACCGCACGAATAACAATTGTAATCATGGTTTTATTATGCAAATTAAAATAAATTTTATTACTTACAAATAATACTTACCTGACGAATGCAAGTCCAAATTCCACACTTTCGTCTCTTTAAATAAATCTCTTTAACTTCTTGCCCTTCATAATTTCGTCAGTTGTAGTGTCAGCAACTCAAAATATATTTATCTTTATTGTTTTTATTTGAATTGTTATTTCGCTCATTTCTATTTTATAATCTTTTCAACGCTTGACTTCTTGCCCTTCTCAATTCGTCAAGTGGTAAATCGTCAATTGTCAGTTAAGTCATAAATTTCCAACTATTTGCCAGAAAAAAACAATTATACATATATTTACTAAATTAAATTTAAAATCAAAATTCCAATTAATATTATAATTAAAGCACATAATAATAAAATAATAATTCGTCCTTTCTTTTTCGAATCATTTTCTTTTTCTTTCAATTCATTTAAATTATTTTCTTTTAAACTTTGCCCTGAAGGCATTTGAATATTTTCCTCTTTGATTTTACAATGCTTTTCATCCTCTAATATTTGAGTTCGAGCCTTTTGTTGCTCTAACTTCTTTTTTTCTTTGTTTTCCTTTGAAAATCTTAATTTCTTGCTAATAGCAATTTTTGTCGTTCTAAGAAATTCACTAAATTTGCTTTTTCGAAAAAACGAAAAAACAGGCAATCCTGCATAGTCTATATCCGTTTTTACATAAGCAGGACGATACTGATGCGTTGATTGACTTGGAAAAGCATTCATTTTTAATAAGTAAGCATCAAGAGCAAGGTCGTAACGTGCACGCTTTTCAGGGTCGGAAAGCGTGTCATAAGCAACATTTATGTTCGCACTAATTTCTTCGGCATAATCTTTATCTCCTTGATAAACATCAGGATGATATTTTCTTAAAGCAGAAAGGTAAGCCGCTCTTATTTCGACATTGTTAGAATACCTTGAAACATTTAAAGTTCTGTAAAAATTGTCCATTATTATCCGCTATTAGTATAACACATTAAAAATTTTTTCGACAAAAAAATAAATAAAATTTTATATAAATCAAACAAACTCAAACAAAAAGGAAAATCGCTTTTAATTTTTAAAGTATTTTTTTTAAATATATTCCTGTCCAACTTTTTTCATTTTTTGCCACTTCTTCCGGGGTTCCAATCGCAATCACTTCCCCTCCTCTATCTCCACCTTCGGGTCCTAAATCAATAATATAATCAGCACATTTAATAACGTCTAGATTATGTTCAATGACAACCACGCTATTATTACCCTCTGTTAACCTATTTAAAATTGATATTAATTTTTTGACATCATAAATATGAAGCCCCGTTGTTGGTTCATCTAAAATATAAAGAGTTTTTCCTGTGCTACGGCGTGAAAGCTCACTTGCAAGTTTTACTCTTTGTGCTTCTCCCCCACTAAGTGTTGTTGCCGATTGTCCTAATTTAATATATCCCAGTCCCACATCATAAAGTGCCTGAAGTTTGTTTTTTATGCTTGGAATATTTTCAAAAAAAGATAGTGCTTCTTCTACTGTAAAATTGAGGACATCAAAAATGCTTTTTCCCTTGTACTTAATTTCCAAAGTTTCCCTATTATAACGTTTTCCACGACAAGCTTCACAAGGAATTGTTATATCTGGCAAAAAATACATTTCAATTTCTTTTTCTCCTGCTCCCTCACAAATTTCACACCTTCCGCCGTAAATATTAAAACTGAATCGTCCTGCGGTGTAACCACGAACTTTTGCATCTTGCGTAGATGCAAAAAGTTCTCTAATAGGGGTAAAAACTCCCGTATATGTGGCAGGATTACTCCTTGGTGTTCTGCCAATGGGTGATTGATCAATCATAATAATCTTATCAATCTGCTCGTCATTTTTAATTTCTTTAAAATTACCTTGTGTTACAATTTTTTTGTTTATTTTACTTGCAAGATAGGGATAAATAATGCCATCAACAAGACTACTTTTTCCACTTCCACTAACCCCAGTAATGACAGTCAAAACTCCTAAAGGAATTTCAACATTAATATTTTTTAAATTATTTTGTTTTGCACCGATAATTTGCATAAATGAAATTGGTTTTTTTCTTTCATTTGGAATTTCTATTTTTTCTTTACCTGAAAGAAATTTTGCTGTGATTGAGCGTTCTGATTTTGAAATTTCATCAGCAGTTCCTGTGGCAACAATTTCTCCACCATGCACACCCGCAAGCGGACCTATATCAACTATGAAATCAGCATTTTTAATTGTTTCTTCATCATGTTCAACAACAATTAAAGTATTGCCTAAATCCCGCAAATGAGTCAACGTTTTAATAAGACGCTCGTTATCT
>CAZKOT010000007.1:15489-28904 GCA_964554475.1 uncultured Christensenella sp. | reverse complement strand
TTTGTCATTATCACGTTGATGAAGTCCTATGCTTGGCTCATCCAAAATATAAAGAACTCCAACAAGTCCGCTGCCAATTTGAGTTGCAAGTCTAATTCTTTGAGATTCTCCCCCACTCAAACTTCCAGCATTGCGAGAAAGAGTTAAATATCCCAAACCGACATCCAAAAGGAATTTTAATCTTGCGTTAATTTCTTTTAAAATACTTGAAGCTATTTCGGTTTTCATTTTGTCAAATTTAATATTTAAAAAATATTGAATTAACATTTCAATGCTTTTATCACATATTTCAATAATGTCATGATTTTTAATTTTAACTGATAATGCTTTTTCATTAAGTTTTTTTCCATTGCAAGTGGGACAATGAAGATTACTCATGAAGCGTCCGATTTCAAAACGAATATATTCGCTTTTCGTTTCACTATAACGCCGCTTAAGATTGTTTACAATTCCCTCAAAACTGTTTTTATATTTTCCTGAAAATTTTCCACTACGCATTACCATTTCAATTTTTTCGCCACCATTTCCATAAAGAATAATGTCAAGTTTATCTTTTGGTAAATCTTTAACTGGCTTATGAAGATTAATTCCGTATTTTTCAGAAAGAGCATCAAAATACATTCCTGCCATTGCTCCCATTTCATAGTTCCAACCTGCCAAATTAAATGCCCCGCCCGCAATTGAAAGGTGTGAATGTTTAAGAATTAAGCTTTCATCAATATCATTAATATATCCAAGTCCTGAGCAGTGTTGACAAGCACCGAAAGGACTATTAAATGAAAATAAACGTGGCGTTATTTCTTCAATAGTGTAGCCACAATCAGGACAAGCATATTTATTTGAAAACAATTTTTCTTTGTCCTCCTCATATCTTGCAATAACCAAACCTTCAGCAAGTTTAAGTGAATTTTCAACGCTTTCAGCAAGTCTACTTCTAATTTCTTCTTTAATAACAAGTCTGTCAACAACAACACTAATAGAATGTTTTAAATTTTTGTCAAGATTTATTTCTTCCGAAAGTTCCCACATATTTCCGTCAACAATAACTCTAACGTAGCCACTTCGCTTAAGACTTTCAAAAAGTTTTTCCTGTCTGCCTTTTTGTCCACGAACAACGGGAGCAACAATCATTACTTTTTGCCCATCACCTAATTCCATAATGCCCTCAACAATCTGTTCAACACTTTGAGCAGAAATTGGTTTTTTACATTGTGGGCAAAATGGAGTTCCCACACGAGCAAACAAAAGTCTTAAATAATCAAAAATTTCGGTAACTGTTCCCACAGTAGACCGAGGATTTCGGTTCGTTGATTTTTGGTCAATTGCAATTGATGGAGAAAGTCCTTCAATGCTTTCGACATCGGGCTTCTGCATTCCGCCCAAAAACTGACGTGCATAAGAAGACAAACTTTCAATATATCTTCGTTGTCCTTCAGCATAAATAGTATTAAAAGCGAGAGTAGATTTTCCGCTACCACTCACTCCTGTAAAAACCACTAATTTATTTCGCGGAATTTCAAGCGTAACATTCTTTAAATTATTTTCGTTTGCCCCACGAACAATGATTGAGTTATTCAAGTTTTTTCTCCTAATTTCTAATTATTTTCTTGTTCTTTTCAAAATTGTTCTTAAATTTGAAATTTTATTTCTAATTTCAATAGCTGTTTCAAAATCAAGTTGTGAAGATGCAATATTCATTAATGCTTTTAATTTTTCAATTTCTTTAGGTATTTCTTTAACTTCGATTTCATCACCTATTACTTTTTTTGAAATTTCTATTGTGTTTTTTATTGATTTAATAATTGTTTTTGGTGTTATATTATTTTCTCTATTAAACTGATTTTGAACCTCTCTTCGTCGCATTGTTTCGTCAATTGCTTTTTTCATTGATTTTGTTACTACATCGGCAAACATTAAAACTCGTCCGTTTGAATTTCGTGCCGCTCTGCCAATTGTTTGAATTAAAGCACTTTCGCTTCGTAAAAAACCTTCTTTGTCGGCATCAAGTATGCAAACCATTTCAACCTCTGGCAAATCTAGTCCTTCCCTCAAAAGATTAATTCCAATCAAAACATCAAAATCACCTCTTCGAAGTCCATTTATTATTTCTATACGCTCAAGAGTTTCAATTTCGGAATGCATATATTTAACTTTAAAACCACGTTCCGCCAAATAACTTGTCAAGCTTTCCGACATTTTTTTTGTTAGTGTTGTTACCAAAACTCTTGAATTGTTTTTAATTGTTTTACTAATTTCATCCATTAGCCTGTCAATTTGATTTTTTGTTGGGATTACCGTAATAGTTGGGTCTAATAATCCTGTTGGTCTAATTAATTGTTCAACAATTTGGTCTGCTTTTTCTCTCTCGTAAATTGCGGGTGTAGCAGAAATGTAAATTACTTGTCCTAGTTTTTTATTAAATTCAACAAAATTTAATGGTCTATTGTCATAAGCAGAAGGAAGTCTAAATCCATATTCAACTAAATTAGTTTTTCTTGCTTTATCTCCATTATACATTGCCCTAATTTGAGGAATTGTCATATGACTTTCATCCACAATAACCAAAAAATCTTTTGGAAAATAATCCATTAATGTGAAAGGAGGGTCACCAGGTTTTCTTCCGTCAAAATAGCGTGAATAATTTTCAATCCCACTGCAATAACCCAATTCACTTAACATTTCAAGGTCGTAATTTACTCGCTCACGAATTCTTTGTGCTTCAATAAGCTTTTCCTTTTTCTTAAATTCAGCTTCAGCTTCATCACAATCAATTCTAATTTGTGAAAGAGCATTTTTTAATTTTTCGCTTCCAACAACAAAGTGAGTTGCTGGAAAAATTGCAACATGAGAAAGATTTGAAATTTTTTTTCCGCTAATTGCTTCAATTTCGGAAATTTTTTCAATCTCATCACCAAAAAATTCAATTCTAACAGCAATTTCTGAAGAATTTGAAGGAAAGACATCCAAAACATCACCTTTAACTCTAAAAGTGGAACGTTTAAAATCATCACTTCTTTCGTATTGAATATCTAAAAGTCTGCGAATTACGACATTACGATTAACGTTATCACCCTGACGAAGTGAAATGTGATTTTTGAAATATTCTTCAGGCGAGCCCAAACCATAAATGCATGAAACCGAAGCAACAACAATAACATCATTGCGTTCTGAAAGTGAAGAAGTTGCACTGTTTCGCAATTTGTCAATTTCATCATTTACTTGCAAATCCTTTTCAATATAAGTATCTGTTGAAACAATATATGCCTCTGGTTGATAATAATCATAATAACTAACAAAAAATTCTACCCTATTATTAGGAAAAAATTCGCGAAATTCATTGCAAAGCTGTGCTGCCAAAATTTTATTATGAGCAATTACTAAAGTCGGTTTTTTAACTTTTTCAATAATATTTGCAATTGTAAAGGTTTTTCCGCTTCCTGTAACACCCAAAAGCACTTGAGATTTTAGTCCGTTTTTAATTCCTTCAGCAAGTTTTTCAATTGCTTGAGGTTGGTCACCTGCGGGAATAAAATTGCTAATTATTTTAAATTCGTTTTCCAAAAATTACCTCGAATAAGGTTATTATAATCCAATTTCATATTTAAACGCAATACTTCATTAAAAAAATCAGGAAAAAGGATGTTGACAAAGAGCAATGGACGCAAAAAATTAACAAATTTTTTGCTGCTACGTTAACTGCCAAACACCGAAAGACAGTCATTTACGTGAAGTAAACTCCTGCCTTTCGACATTTGTCGAGCCTTGCCCATTGCTCTTTCTCAACATCCTGAGTTTGTTTGTCAGTCTGATTAGAAAAACCTGATTTTTTAATTTAATTATTTATTATTAATTAAAAGTCTTTTCCAGCTTTCTTTTTTGAAACAATGAAGTAAACAATAACACTTGCTAAAATGAGCACTGAAACAACAATCAAAACTGTTCCAATAATTTGATTATGATCAACTCCTTCATTGGTGTCTGCTGTGACAGTAAAGGTTCTGGTTTCAGTTGTTGAACGTCCAACATCATCCGTAACGGTGAGCTTAACAGTGTATTCGCCAGACTGTTCAATATTGTAAGCATATCGGGTTTTATCTTCCCCATATATGTTTTCAATAGTTGCTCCGTCTCTTTTAACAACAATAACAAGGTCTTCATTTTCCAACACGCTAAAATTATCTAAAAGGGTTATTTTTGCCAAGTCTAGAGTTAGTGTATCTCCAACTTTAACATTTTGCGGAATAAAAGGATTTTCGGTAGTGTCAGCAATACTAATTGTCGGGTCAACAATATCTCCCACCTCAATAGATTTGGTTAATGTTGCTGTATTCCCGTAAATATCTTTAACTGTAAAAGTCAAAGTGTAGAGTTCGTTATAATTAAGTTCAAAACTTCTATTTGCTTCAATATCTCCGTATTTAATTGTTCTAGTCCCGAATGATTTGCTTGAAAGCACAACTTTTGAATTATCCTCATCAATCTCACTTAAGTCAGTAGCTGAAAATTGAGGAATGTCCAATTCATAACCAACTGCAACAATCGGTTGTACATAATCATGAATTGAAATTACAGGTTTTGTTGTGTCCACAACTTCAATTGTAAAAATTTTTGAAATATCTGAATCAGTTACTTTTGTATCATTTGAATCAACAATCCCATTTCCATCTATAAATTCGTCTAGGTCAGCATCGTATACTGAATTTCCATTCCAATCTGTAAAAGGTTCTCCTTCATCGTAAACACCATTAACAATAAGTGTATCTTCAAACGGTTCGGCCAAGCCTAATTCATAGATTGAATTTTCATTATAGTCTTCAATAATAACCTCGTCAGAATCATATACTCCATTTAAGAAATCAATCCAAACAGCACCGTAATATTCAATTTGATAGGTTCCAACTTTGGTAGCATTAAAACCAAATTCTTTACTTGCTGTGGCACCCGAACCTATAACACGAATATTATACCAAGTAATATTTCCTTCTGCGCCCGTAATTGTGGCAACAGGAAGGGTAATTGTTTGACCTAATTCAACCGTGCCACCATTAATTGAACTCGGTAAGGAAGCAAAACCAATCTCAGGTGTTTCGGCAAAAGGTGTGATGTTTATTTTGTGGAAAAATATTGTGTGATTATTGTCTATATCTTTTGAAACAATTGCAATAATATAATCTCCTGCAACAGATGCATAGAATTTTGCACTTGAAATTGTTAGTTGATCACTCCAAGGATAAATATCACCATAAGTCATTCCATTAACAGCAAATTCAATTTCGCCCGAAGTAACAAAATATTCAACATTAACAAAAGAAATAAAATCATCTTCGTAAACCATTGTCGGAAGGGTTATTTCTTGACCTTGTGTATAGTTATTGTAAACAGGATCTGGATCTTCACCGGGGTCTTCTCCGTCAGGAACATATCCAACAATAGGATCATCATCATATGAAAAAATTGTTGTCGGTTCAGAATCATCAATATTAATTATTTCAATAATTTTGGTAATTTCTCCTATGTTTCCATGAGCATCGGTTGCTGTCGCTTTAATTTGAAGCTCTGTTTCGATTGTATTTTCTTCAATTTCAATTTCATATGCACCATTTTCTAGTACTAAAATTTCCCAATCACCCGTTGTTCCAAAACGATGTGAAACAACAATTCTATTTCTTTCATGAACATCGGTTGCTGTCGGAGAAAGAAAATGAATTTTATCGCCCGGTATTATTTGAGAAGGAAGAGGTTCGGCAGTGCTCCAACTTACAACCGGGTCAATACTATCAACATATCCTTGTTCTAAAACCAATCTGTATGTTACTGATTGTGAAATATTTCCTGCGGCATCTTTTGCAATATAGGTAACATTATAAGTTCCTGCATTAAAACTAACTCCTTCTTCTAAATCTTCTGAAGTTACTTCAACTTGTCCTTCATTAAGTGTAAGTCCATCTAAATTAAAAACAAGTTGTTTGTTAGGATTTGATGTTCCTTCATAAATAACAGTCCCATTTGTACGAACAATTTTTCTTGTTAAAATTAAACCATCATAAATTTCATCAGTCGGATTTGAATCAAGTGTAATTGAAACATTATCATCTGCCCAAATTGCTGGAAGAATAATATTACTAGTACCCCATTTTGACGGTAAATCATAACTTGCATCTTCGTCTTCAGGAGGTATAACTAATGCGGGGGAAATATCATAAGGATTAACCAATCTAGCAACCGGAACTTTTGTGTCCACAACATCATCTATAGGAAAGTTTGCACTTTTTGTATGCCCGTAGAAATCGTTAACTGTGTAAGTAATAATATAATCTCCGTCTTCAGGTGGAGTGAATTCATTACCATCAAAAGCAGAGGAATTTACAGGCGTGGGACTTTCAGGCAAACCGGTTTCGGGATTATAATTAATTTTTTGTGCACTGATTTCATAATAAATTTCAACCGGATTTCCATTTTCGTCTTTCCCAGAAACTGTAGGAAGAGTAACAGAAACTCCTGTTATTGCAGTAGCTGGAGGTGTTGAATCATAAACAAAAGAAAGTTCATAGTCAGTAACATAGTCGGCACCTGCCATTATAGTTTTTGTTGTTGTTTCCAAAATTCTACTACCTGACATGTATCTATATTCAATTGTCCAACTACCCGCTTCATCAACAGTAAATTCATAATGTCCTTCAACTATTACTAAATCCGGATCAACAATTTCTTCTATTGTGGCAGGGTTTCCATATGAACGAAAAACTCTTACTTCAACAAAATCAAAATAGTCAACATCTTCGGGATTTACTGCCTCTGTTCCGTCCTCGTTTTTTACATAAGGATTAGGTAAAATAATTTTTCTGCTTTCAGAAGAAGTATCGGTGTCAATATAGGCAGGAATGATTTGTGATAAGTTTTTTTCAAATTCAAAATAATACATCCCTTCTTTTGCAGTAAAATAAAGTGGTTGAGAAACAAGTCCCATACCTGTATCAGTATATGAATAAATCAGTTGATAACTACCAACCGTGTTAACATTAACATAGTAACCGTCGACATCATGCAAAACATTTCCTGTATTAACGTAAGCTGAAGTACCATTATCATAATATAAAGTACCCAATGATTCACCAAACGGACTTTTAACTTCTATTTTGATCTTTGTATCATCCTCACCAGTACCAACTGTAACCAGTGTTGCATGAGGGATGTCTGTTTGACTTAACGGGTTGTTGGCACGAATATAGTAACTTCCACCAACATTTGCCTCATCAACAAAATTTTCAACCTGAATATAAGAAAAACCAGAAGTTTCAGGTGTTGCACTAGTAATATTTTTAAATCCACTAAATAAAGGAACTGCATAAGAAAAACATAGTATAAATGCAATTGCTAAAAATAAAATCTTTAATTTTTTCATTATTGAAAACTCCTACAAAGGTAAAAATAAATAAATATAAGCAAAGTTTAAACTATCACGTGTTTTTTGTCAACAAATAAAACGATTTTGGGTTTTCGCAAAACAAGATTTTTTTGAAAAAAAATTTTGTATAAAACAAGTATGAGGCAACCCGAGCGTAAAATTTACTAGTATTTGTTAAAACAATTTTTTGGTGTTCATGAAGTTTTAAAACGAAAATTCAAAACAAACAATAAAACTAACAAATTATAAAAATCTAACGAGTAGCAATTTTAGATTGTAACTATTAAGAAAAAATATGACGGCAAAAAATCTGCTTTTTTGTCTATTTTTAAAAAAAAATAAACATAAACTTAAAAAAGGCATTTAAATTCCGAACAACTCAATTTTCTTTTTAACTAATTCAGTAATTTTAGTTATTGCTGACTTATTAATTTTTCTTATATCAATTTCCTCGGTATTTTCAAACAAATTTTTTCGCACTTCACTTAAATAAGCAATTCTTAAATCCGTATCAGTGTTAATTTTACAAACGTTAGTTGTCATGCAAACTCTTTTCAAAATTTCATCAGGGACTCCCTTTGTATTTTTTAAAGTCCCACCGTATTTATTGAATTTTTTGACATCCTCTTCATAAACAGATGAAGCACCATGTAAAACAAGAGGTAAATTTGGCATTAGTTTTTCAATTTGTTTTAAAATTTCAAAATTTAATTTTGCTTCACCAGGAAATTTATATGCTCCATGACTGGTCCCGATTGCAACCGCAAGCATGTCAACATTTGTTTTCAAAACAAAATCCTTTGCCTCTAAAGGATTAGTACAAATGCTTTTTTTAGATGAAACATTTTCTTCAATTCCTGCCAAAACACCAATTTCTCCCTCAACAAAAATCCCTTTTGAGTGGGCATAATCAACAACTTGTTTTGTCAATTTTACATTTTCTGCAAACGGAAGCGAACTTCCATCAATCATAACTGAATCAAATCCCATATCAACTGCAATTTTACATAGTTCAAAACTTTTGCCATGATCAAGATGAAAAAAAACTTTATTATTTGGGTTTTTCCTGACTGAATCTATCATGCCATGCAAAAAGTCTTCGCCAATATACTTTATTGCTCCCTCACTTGCACATGCCAAAACAGGTGCTTTTTTTTCTTCACTTGCATTTACAATTGACTTTAACATTTCAAGTGAGGCAAAATTGAATGCTCCAATTGCATACCCGCCCTTTAGTGCCTTTTCAAATTCTTGTCTTATCATTATGACTCCAAAAAAATTTTGAATTATAAATTCTTATTTTAAATCATATTAGCAAAAAATCTTAATTTAGGTCAAGAAAAAGAAGATAAAAAAGCCCTCTTGAAGAGGGATTTATTAATGTATTTATAATTTGATTTATATAGTTTACTCCATTATTATTTCATCAAATTCAATTCCTTGTATTGCGAAACATGCTTTTTTAAGTTCTATTACTGCTTCTTTTGATAATTTTTCTTTCATTGCTTCAAGACTTAAATCTAAAGGTTCTCTAACTTCATTAAAAATTCTCACAATTTTTTTTGCCGCTTCTTTTTCTGCTTTTTTAAAATTGTAGTCTTTTGGATGTTCACGAAACAGAATCATTTCTTTTTCATTTAATCCCAAAACAAAATTTGGATTATACTTTAAAATTTGTTTATTCGTTTTTTGCCCTTCATTGTCAAAATTTGTTACGACACAAACAATTTCATTAGAATTGCTATTTAAAACCTCACTTTCTTTAACAAATTCAATTTTTGAATTTTCATTTAAGTTTTGAAAAATTAACTTTGCAAGTTCTACTCTTAATTCATAAAAAAATCCGTTCATATTTTTCTCCTATTTTTGTACATTTACAATATATTTTTTAATTATATCAAAAAAATTCTATATGTCAAGGTGTACCACTTTTTTAATATTTTACTTTTTTGTCATACATATTTTATTAAATGAATAAAAATACAATATGAAAAAGAAATTAATTTATTTAATTCCGCTTTTGTTACTCGCGGTGGTAATAATTTTTGTTGCATGCTCTTTAAATTTAAATGAAAAGATTTGGCAAAAAATTTCCGAAGAATCAAGAGAACTTTATAGTGGGGAAGGTAGCAATTTTTATCTTACCTTAACGGTTGGAGAGCGAGAAGAACCATATGAGCGAGACGGATTTTCAAATAATAAGGTTATTTTTTCTGTTATTTGCGTAACATTTTTTGAAAACAAAACTGAAGAAAATTTTAATTTTACAATTAATATTAATGACCAAACATTTTCAGGTACTTTGGAAAAAAATGTTTTTAGAGGAAATTATATGACTGACCTTCAAATTCCAATTGAAAGTGGTTCTGAAATCATTCTAACTTTAAATGAAGAAACAATTAATTTAACTTGTATTAGTGATGAATTTGCAACCAACTACGAAAAAGCAATTAATTTGGCAATCGAAAACTTAGTAGACGAAATTGAAAAAATGAGTGTTAGCGGACAATTTCAAGGTGAATGTTTTCTAAAAATTTTAAATAATCCTCTTCAAAACAAAGGAATCTTTTTTTGGCATTTTTCGATTGTTGGTCAAAATGGAGATCAAGACTATATTGTAATTGACACAATGACAAATGCAATTTTAGCCAAAGGTTAAAATTGCAATAAAACGAAAACTAATTAATGAGCATGATTACTTCATTAAACTCATAATCATTTTTTTCAACTCATCAATGCCTTTATTTTCTTTTGCAGAAATACAAACACTCATTTCATCCAACTTTGGAACAACATGAATTTTATCGCATTTGTTATAAACTGTAATAATAGGTGCTGTTATTTCAAGTTCTTTTAAAATATCTAAAGCAACTTGCATTTGTATTTCTCTATCTTTATTAGAAACATCAACAACATGTAAAATTATATCAGCACCAATTGCTTCATCTAATGTTGATTTAAAAGCATGAATTAAAGTATGTGGAAGTTTACTAATAAATCCCACAGTATCAGTTAGAATAATTTCCTTGTCCAAATCAAGCCAAACACTACGACTTGTTGTTTCAAGCGTTGCAAAAAGTTTGTTATCAGCATAAATATTTGCCTTACTAATTAAATTTAAAAGTGTGCTTTTTCCTGAATTTGTGTAACCCACAATTGCAACTTTAGTTTTACTCGACTCTTTTCGACCCTTGTTTTTTGTTTCTCTTTGCTTATGTAACTGTGAAAGTTCTTTTTCAAGAATTAATATTCTTTGCTCAAGAACGCGTCGTTTTGTTTCAAGTTTTGTCTCTCCCGGTCCCCTCATTCCAACTCCGCCTGAGCCAAATCGTCCACTAGTTCCGGAAAGCGCAGAAAGACGAGGAAGAAAATATTTTGCTTGTGCTAATTCAACCTGAATTTTTCCCTCATTCGTTGTTGCTCGTGAAGCAAAAATATCCAAAATTAAAGTAATACGGTCAATTACTCTAACACCTAAAGCATCACTTAAATTTTTTGTTTGAGATCCTGTTAATTCATAATCGACAATCAAAAGGTCAGCTGCCAAATCTAATAATTTTTGTTTAAGTTCTTCAACTTTTCCGCTACCTATTAAAGTTGCAGGAGAAAATTCTTTTAAAATTTGATAATTCCAACCAACAACTTCAGCGCCTGCAGTTTCAGCTAAACTCTTAAGTTCATTTTTTTGAGCGTCAATATCATCCTTACCAGAAAAAGCAACAATAAACAAAAAAGCTTTTTCTTTTTCTTTTTTTGTATCGAATGTTTTACTCATGAACTTATCCTCTCTTTTTGTAATAAAATTATAGCACTAAAAACAAAAAACAGCAATTTAATAGAGTTTGAAAATTGAGTTGCATTAAGAAAAGTTTAATTTAGTTATAAGTTCGAAAAACTTTTTTTTGCTTTATTGGGAAGAAAATTATAATTTAAATTATATGTAACACATTTAAAAAATCCAACGTATTATGAAATAGACCAAAGAGAAATTTGACGAAGCACAAAAGATAAAACGATTCCCGAGCGGTAAAAAAAACTTATTTCACAAAGCGAGGGATTACATATTCGTTTAAAAAATTTATAAGGAGGAAAAACTATGGGACTTTTCAGCGGATTTAACTTGGGCGGTTTAGGATTTGGCAAACATGGCGGAGGCGGAGATGATTGTGATTGCTTAACAATATTACTCCTACTCTTTTTACTACAAAACATAAACTTTGAAGAAATTGACATATGCAAAATAATTTGGATTTTCGTTCTCATGTCAATTTGTGGATGCTGCAATCCTTGTGGCGGAGGTGGACCAAAACCTCGTCCATGCTAAAATTACAAACTAATACCATTTTAAAGAAGTGTTCATAAAAGAACACTTCTTTTTGGTAAAATATTTTTACAAATATTCAAATAAATATTTTATAAAAAAATGTAAAAATTAAAAAATTTTTCTTGTAATTTGAAAATTTACATATTATAATAATAATATATTTTAATTTGGTTGCATTTTAAAGGAGAGCAAATTAAATGGAAGAATTACCCAGTTGTAATTTAATAAGTGATAAATAGCAATATTTTATGCAAAATAATCCTTGCATAAATGTTGTAATTTATGTAAGGAGAAAGAGATGCCAAACGAAAAAATAACAGAACTCATCGGCGAAAAAAAATTTACTGAATTAAAACAATATCTTATTGGTTTAAATGAAGTTGACATAGCCGAAGAACTTGACAAAATTAAAGAACAAGAAATGCTCCTAAAAGCCTTTAGACTTTTACCGAAAGACACAGCGGCAGAAGTTTTTTCTCATATGCAACCTGAAGGACAACAGCTTATAATTGAAACAATTTCTGAAAAAGAAATAAATTCAATTGTGCAAGACCTTTACCTTGATGACACAATTGACATTATTGAAACTTTACCCGCAAATGTTGTAAATCGAATACTTGCATCAATTAAACCTGAACGTAGGGAAGAAATTAATTATTTTTTAGGTTATGAAGAAAAAACTGCTGGAAGTTTGATGACTCCTGAGTTTTTTGATTTAAGAGAATATATGACTGTTGAAGAAAGTTTTAAGCGTTTAAAAAAATTAGCAGCAGACAAAGAAACAATTAACACCTGTTATGTAATTGACAACACACGAAAATTGATTGGTGTTTTGTCAATTAGAGATTTAATCCTTGCCGAAACTAATCAAACTATTGGTGAAATAATGGAAAAAAACGTTATTTTAGTTAATACAGGGGTTCACGAGCAAGAGGTTTCAAAAATATTCTATAAATATGACTTCGAAAGTCTTCCTGTTGTTGATATGGATAATCGTATGGTTGGAATTATCACCGTAGATGATGTTTTGGATGTTGTTGAAGAAACAGCAACAGAACACTTTGAAACTATGGCAGCCTTACTTCCTAGTGAAGAAAGTTACTTAAAAACAAATGTATTAAAACACACAAAAAATCGTATTATTTGGTTAATTGTTTTAATGCTTTCAGCAATTGTAACTGGTCTTTTAATTTCAAGTTTTGAAGCAATGCTAGCACAAGAATTAGTGTTAATTGCATTTCTTCCTCTTTTAATGGGAACGGCAGGTAATTGTGGCTCGCAGACTTCAACGCTAATGATTCGAGGTATGGCAGTTGGCGAAATAACCATGAAAGATTACATAAAAGTTTTATTAAAAGAACTTCGGGTTTCGCTTTCAATTGGATTAATCTTATCAGTAATAAATTTCTTTAGAGTATGGTTGCAATACGGGCGTCCTCTTTTAGCAGCGTCAATTTCAATAACAATGGTTTTGATAATTATATGTTCAAACTTAATTGGAATGAGTATGCCCTTATTAGCAAAAAAATTAAAATTAGACCCAGCTGTTATGGCAACACCATTAATTACAACAATATTAGACTGTTTAGTTGTTGTTATTTTCTTTTCAATTTCAAGATTAATTTTAGGATTTTAAAATATAGAAAATAAAAAAGCGAATACGAATTAAAAACTTATTCACTTAAA
>CAZKOT010000007.1:0-15389 GCA_964554475.1 uncultured Christensenella sp. | reverse complement strand
AACGTAAATGACGTCTATCACAACTCATACAAACAAAGCATATTGTCCTATTTTTGCAGTTTAAGCTTTTTTTGCATTTCTTGCAAATCATAATGTGCCACAAAATTTTTCGGCCACGCATCTACATTGTCATCAGTTTTTCGTGGAAAAATATGAAAATGTAAATGCATCACCGATTGTTGTGCTGTTTCATTGTTTGAATTTAAAATATTGATTCCATTGTAACCGCAATTGTTAACATAATGATTTGAAATAATTTGAACACCGTTAATTACTTCTTTTAAAATTTCAGGAGAGCAATCCAAAATATTAATGAAGTGCTGTTTGGGAATGACAAGCGTGTGCCCATCAACATCGTGAGAAATATCTAAAAATGCAAGCACATATTCGTTTTCATAGATTTTAAAACATGGCATTTCACCACTAATAATTTTACAAAAAATGCACATTTTCCCTCCTCTAAATTACTTAATTATATAAAATATAATCATTTAAATCAAATTAAATTTATGAAGTTTAAAAATTACAAAATTAAAAAATACAAATAAGAAATGGTAATAATTTTTTTTCTTATTTGTATTTTTTTTGTTTTTAATTATTTATTTTTTTTATTTCGTGTTCTTCACTTCATACAAATATGCCGACTTGCACATCTCGTCAAGACCATATTTTGCTTTCCAATTTAATTCTTTTTCTGCTTTTTTTGCACTGCAGTAACAAGTATCAATATCTCCCGCTCTTCGTGGAGCAAAAACATAATTAAGCTTTTTTCCAGTAACCTTTTCAAACGTTTTCACAACATCCAAAACAGAATAACCCTTTCCAGTTCCTAAATTGTATATTTCTAAACCGGGATTTTTTGCAATTTTTTCAAGCGCCTTAACATGTCCAGTCGCTAAATCGGTAATGTGAATATAATCTCTTACTCCTGTTCCATCTTTTGTTGGATAATCGTTCCCGAAAATATTCAGTTTTTCAAGTTTTCCGGTTGCAACCCTAGTTATATAGGGCATTAAATTATTTGGAATTCCATTAGGGTCTTCACCTATTATTCCACTTTCGTGTGCTCCGACAGGATTAAAATAGCGCAAAAGAATAACATTAAAACTTTTATCACTATTATTCAAATCTTTTAAAATTTCCTCAATAAAAAGCTTTGTTCTTCCATAGGTATTTGAAGTGTTATCAGTTGACACTGGTGATTTTTCGGTAATAGGCATTTCCTTTGCCCTTCCATAAACAGTTGCTGAAGAACTAAAAATTAAGTTTTTAATATTTTTCTTTTGCATGACTTCAATTAATTTGATTGTTGAAATAAGATTATTGTCATAATAAGCAACAGGAATCTTCATTGATTCACCAACCGCTTTTAAACCTGCAAAATGAATTACAGCATCAATTTTCACCTCATCAAAAATTTTTGACAAAAGCTTTTCATCACGAACATCGCCCTTGTAAAATTTAATATCTTTTTTTGTTATCTGCTTGATTTTGTCCGCAACATTTTTCTTACTGTTGGAAAGATTGTCAATAATAACAACTTCATGTTTAGCATTTAATAATTCAACTGCCGTATGCGAACCAATATATCCAAGACCCCCTGTTAACAAAACTTTCATAATAATTCTCCTTTTTAAAAATTATACTAAATCTTGATTTTTTAAGCAAAGATTTAAATAGCATTATTATGTTGAAAAAATTTTTAGTTTACTATAATAATTATTACTAATAAATAAAAAAAATCTTATGATAATTTTTACCATAAGAAGTTTTTTACTTAACTAATTTGTTTTAATATTAAACCATCTCAATCAAAACTTTTTCAGCATTATCTCCCCGTCTTGTTCCCAACTTAATTATTCTTGTATAACCGCCACCAGTTCCTAATTCTTTTGCTCGGTCGTGGTATTTAGGAGCATATACGTTAAAAATTTTTTCAATTAAAGGATGCTCAATATCTTTAGTTCTTTCAATAAAAGCTGATTTTTTTTCTTTTTCGGCACGTTGTTCCTGAACATCATAAAGAAAAGCCATAAGTTTTCTTCTTGCATTTAATTTTTTAACACCGTCATTTATGAAATTTTGCTTAGTTACATTTCCCTTTTCATCTTTGACTTCTTTTGTTACATTCAGAATATCCTGATAGGAATTAATAGCTAATGTTAAAAGTTTTTCAGCTTTGCTTTGAACCGATTTTGCACGTGCTTTTGTTGTTTCGATTTTTCCAAACCATAAAAGACCTGTCACTTGATTTCTAATAAGTGCCATTCTTTCTTTTGTTGGTCTGCCAAGTTTACTGTTTACCATTTGTTTCTCCTTTTTTAGTCTTCGTCATTGCGAAGCGAAAAACCGAATTCTTCAAGTTTTGCAACAACTTCCTCAATTGATTTAAGGCCCAAATTTTTAATTTTAAGCATATCACTTTTTGATTTTCTAATTAAATCTTCAACAGTGTTGATATTTGCTCTTTTTAAGCAATTTTGTGAGCGAACTGAAAGATCCATATCTTCAATAGGCATTTCAAGTAATTTAGTATGATTTTCATTTTCGTGTGAAATCAAAATATTCATTCCACCAATTTCCGAACAAAGCGAAACAAAAAGACCTATGTGTTCCATAACAATTTTGCCGGCAAGCGAAACAATTTCTCTTGCTGTTATTGTTCCATTTGTTTCAATTTCTAAAGTTAATTTGTCATAATCAATGCTTTGACCAACACGAGTGCTTTCAACATTATAATTAACTTTTTTGATTGGAGAATACAATGAATCAATTGCAATATAATCAATGTCTTCAACGCGTTCTTTATTGGTGTTTCCACTAACGTAACCTCTTCCCTTTCCAATTAAAACTTCGAGTTTAAAATCAGCATCGGAATCAAGGGTACAAATATGAAGATCTTTATTTAAAATTTCGATTTGGTCATTAGGTTCAAAATCTGTTGCTTTAACTTCGCCCGCACCTTTTTTTCTAAGTTTTAAAACTGTTGTAAAATTAGGGTCTTGTGATAATGCTTTAACATATAATCCTTTAAGATTTAGTACAATGTCAACAACGTCTTCAACAACCCCTTTTACTGTTGAAAACTCATGCAAAACTCCACCGATACGAATTGCAATCGGAGCAGCACCCGGAAGCGAAGAAAGAAGAGTTCTTCTTAAGCAATTTCCAAGCGTAATTCCGTACCCTCTCTCAAGTGGAGTAACGATAAATCTTGCAAAACTGCCGTTGTCACTTTCCTCACAAGTAATTTTTGGTTTTTCAATTTCCATCATAATATATTAAATTCCCCCTTCTACTTTGAATAAAGCCCGATAATCAAATGCTCGGCAATATTAAGATCAATATCGTCTCTTTTTGGTAATTCTAAAATTTTTCCGCTTAAAGCATCGGTATTAAATTGAAGCCATTTTGGCATTACTATTTTCATACCTTTTAAATCTTTAAACATTTCAAGTTTTTTCTTTGTCTCTTTAATAGCAATAATATCACCTTTATTAACTCTGTAAGAAGGGATATTAACATTTTTTCCATTAACAGTAATATGTCCATGATTTACAATTTGGCGACATTCACTTCTTGAAGAACCGATTCCCATGCGATAAATAACATTATCAAGTCTTCGTTCAATAAGTGAAAGCAGTTCATCACCTGTAACACCTTTTCTTCTTACTGCTTCTTCATAATAATTTCGGAACTGTCTTTCCAAAATTCCGTATGCTTTTTTAACTTTTTGCTTTTCTCGAAGTTGTAAACCATATTCAGTTACTCTTTTTCTTGAAGCACCATGTTGACCAGGGTTAACAGGTCTTCGTTCAAAAGCACATTTTTTTGTTGTGCATCTCTCTCCTTTTAGAAAGAGTTTTGCACCTTCACGGCGACAATTTCGACAATCGGCACCTACTAATTTAGCCATTTAAATTTCCTCCGTATTATTAAATTCTTCTTGGTTTAGGGGGACGGCACCCGTTGTGTGCAATTGGGGAAACGTCTTTAATCATTGTAACATTAAGTTCAGCGGTAGCAAGAGAACGCAATGCCGATTCTCTTCCATTTCCGGGACCTTTAATGTAAACATCAACGCTTCTAATTCCGTGCTCCTTTGCGACTTTTGCCGCAGCCTCAACACTTTGTTGAGCTGCGAATGGTGTGCTCTTTTTAGAACCTTTAAATCCAATTTTTCCAGCACTTGCCCAAGCAATAACATTACCTACACTATCAGTGAAAGTAACGATTGTATTGTTAAAAGAGGACTTTATGTGAACAGCACCTTTATCAATATTTTGTGAAATTCTTTTTTTACTTTTTGTTTTTGGTTTATTTTCTGCCATTTAATCCTCCTTAAGCCTTACCTTTCTTTGAACTTCCGCTAACAACTTTTCTCGGACCTTTTCTTGTTCTGCAATTTGTTCTTGTGTTTTGCCCACGAACAGGAAGTCCTTTACGATGTCGAACGCCACGATAAGAACCAATTTCTGTTAATCTTTTAATATTAAGTGAAACCTCTTTTCGAAGGTCTCCTTCAACCCTGTATTTTTTTTCAATAACAGTTCTTAATTTGGCAATATCATTCTCATCAAGATCTTTAACTCGAACATCGGGACTAATTCCCGTTTCAGTCAAAATCTTATTTGCGGTTACTCTTCCAATACCAAATATATAAGTCAAACCGATTTCAACTCTTTTTTCTCGGGGTAGATCAACCCCGGCTATTCTTGCCATATCTTAATTTCTCCTATAAAAAATTTTTTTATTTTTGTTAATTTATATTATCAATATCTCAATTTGCCGCGAGAGATATTGTTTATTTTTAATCCTAAGACTAAAACTCCTGACTTATTAACGATTTTTTTGCACCTGTTAACTATTAAAGTAAATAACTAATTATAAATTGCTAAATATTAATTATTTCCATGTTAGTCATTATTCATTTGTAATTAGTCATTAATGCAACAGTAATGTTTAACCCTGTCTTTGCTTATGTGAAGGGTCTGAAGGACAAATACACATAACAACGCCTTCACGTCTTATAATTTTACATTTAGCACACATTTTTTTAACCGATGGTCTGACTTTCATTTTTTCCTCCTATAAATTTTTCTTGATTAATTTTTTGCTCTCCAAGTAATTCTTCCTTTAGTTAGGTCATATGGACTCATTTCAATTTTTACTTTATCACCTTCTAAAATTTTTATATAATTCATACGTAATTTTCCTGAAATATAAGCGGATATAATATGACCATTTGACAGACGCACTTTAAAAGAGGTATTTGGAAGTACTTCTTCAACAACTCCTTCAAATTCAATAACATCTTCTTTGGACATATTTTCCTCCACAATTTTTATTTTTTACTGCCTTATTCTTTGTTAATTATTTCTTTTTCTTTTTGTTTTAGTATTTTTCTAATATACGCATCATTAATGAGTTTATTATTTTTTATTTCATTTTGTAATTCTTCTGATTTTATAATAAGTTTTAAATGATTTGGATTTTTCTTTTTTGGATTTCCAATTTTTCTTGATTTTCCATTTACAATCAAAATTCTGTTTTCCGATTCTTTCTTCTTTTTTTCATTACTAATCACGACATACAACTGAGCTTTATCTCTTCCGCAAAGACTGCAAACAATATCACCTATTTCATAGTTCATAATGTTAAAATCTCCACTCCATCCCTGGTCAACAAAACGGTATTTTCATAATGTGCTGATGGTTTCCCATCTTTTGTTACAATGCTCCACCCGTCTGATTTCAAAAGAACATTTTTCTTTCCAATATTTACCATAGGTTCAATTGCAAGGCATGTGTTTTCTAAAAAAATCTCTCCTGTTCCAGCAAAACCAAAATTAGGAATTTGTGGGTCTAAATGAAGTTTTTTTCCAATTCCATGCCCGACTAATTCACGAACGACTGAAAATCCATTTTTCTCGGCATATTCGCAAATTGCATGTCCAACATCTCCGGTTTTTGCTCCAACTTTTAATTTCTTAAGTCCTTCAAAGAAGCATTGTTTTGTTACATCAATTAATTTTTGTTTTTCTTTTGAAATTTCACCAACTGAAAATGTTCTTGCTGCATCCCCAAAATAACCTTTATATTTAACTCCTAAATCAATTGAAATAATATCGCCTTTTTTAAGAACCACTTCTTTTGAAGGAAGTCCGTGAACAACAACTTCGTTTAAGGAAGCGCAAATTGTAGATGGATAACCATTATAACCTAGAAATGCTGGCATTCCGCCCATATTTATTATAAACTCATTAATCATTTTGTCAAGTTCAAAAGTTGAAATTCCTTCCTTTATTAAAGTTTGTGAGAATTTAAGTGCTTCGCCCGTCATTTTTCCAACTTCTTTCATTAGTTTAATTTCATCTTCATCCATCATTTCTCCAAGAATATCGTTTAATAGTTTATATTAAATTTTATGCATTTAGAATTTTACTGATTTAGTTATTTTGATTTTAAAACTTTCTTAACTTCAACAAAAGTTTCTTGCGGAGTGCTTGCTCCCTTAATTTTAACTAATAACTTTTTTTTCTCATAATAATCAATTAATGGTAATGTTTGATTCAAATAAGTGTCATATCTATCTTTAATAACTTTTTCAGTGTCATCATCTCTTTGGTAAAGAGGCGCTCCGCAAATTTCACAATTACTTTTGTTGTATGTTGACAAATTATAAATTTTTTTACAACTTGTGTTTGAGCAAGTTCTTCTTCCCGTTAATCTTTTTAAAATTACTTCGTAGGGAACATCAATCAAAATGACCTTATCAATTTTTGCAAATTTTGAAAGTTCATCAGCTTGTTTAATTGTTCTAGGAAATCCGTCTAATGCGAAATTATCATTAATACCTTTAAGAGCATTTTTCACAATTTCAATGGTAACTTCATCTGGGACCAATTTCCCTGCTTCAATTATTGACTTAACTTTTAATCCAAGTGGTGTTCCTTCCTTAATATTTTTACGGAAATAATCTCCTGTGGAAATGTGTGTGTAACCCAATTCCTTGACCATAAGTTCGGCTTCCGAACCTTTTCCCGAACCCGGTGCCCCTAATAAAATTACTCTCATTTTTTTATCCTTTTATTTTTTTCCGCTCACCATGCGGATTTAAAACATTTTTAATTATCACTTGTATTTAATTTTATTTCAAAAATCCTTTATAATTTCTCATAAGCATTTGTGCATCAAGTTGTTTATCAAGTTCAAGAGCAACCGAAACAACAATCATAAGTCCTGTTGCTGAAAATGCGGTAATCAGTTGTTGCGTGCTAATTCCATAACTCATTGCATCATTAAAACCTTTCATTGCAAGCGATGGTATTAGGGCAATAAATGCTAAAAATATTGCGCCAAATAATGTTATTCGAGAAACAATCTTATGCAAATACTCCGTTGTCGGTTTTCCCGCTCGAATTCCTGGAATAAAACCTCCATTTTGCTGAATTCTCTTACTAACATCTTCTGGATTAAATGTAATTTGTGAATAAAAATAAGAAAAAAACAAAATTAAAACAGCGGTTAAAATAATGTAAACCCACGAGCCTGCTCCCATCCATTCCTGATACCATAAATATGCATCACTGTTGGGCCAAAAAATGCTAAACAAAAGTTGAGGAAAAGTTAAAAGAGCATTTGCAAAAATAATAGGCATAACGCCCGAGGCATTAACTTTGATTGGTATATGAGAACTTTGTCCGCCATACATCTTGCGTCCTTTGATTTGTTTTGCATACTGAACGGGGATTTTACGTTCAGATAAGTCAATAAAAACAATTAAGCCAAAAATTAAAATAATAGCAATTGCAAAGACTAAAAGTGTCCAAATATAATTTATATCTCCACCAACAACTTGTTTTACAGCACTAAAAATTGCTGTGCCTGCGGATGAAATAATCCCAACGAAAATTAAAAGAGACATTCCATTTCCAACTCCCAGTTCAGTAATTCTTTCGCCAAGCCAAACAGTAAACATACCGCCTGCTATTAATACTATTGCAATAATAGCAAGTGCTAACTGTAAAGGAGCACCCTCCCAAAGCATGTTAGGGTCAATTTTATCCTGAAAAGTAATAACAATTCCAACTGCTTGAATAATGGAAAGAACAAGAGCTGCAATACGTGTGTAAAAACTCATTTTCCTTTGCCCTTCTTCACCCTGTTTTGAAAGTCTTTCAAGTGCAGGAACTGCGACCGCCAAAAGTTGAATTATAATTGAAGCAGTTATATAGGGAGAAACTCCTAATGCTAAAAAAGAACCATTTGCTAAAGCACCGCCACTAATTGCTGAAAGAAGTTGAAGAAAATCTCTTCCTTGTTCCCCAACAGCACTTCCAAAAGCCTGGGTGTTAATTCCAGGAATAGGAAGCCATGCACCTAGCCTAAAAATAAACAAAAGAAGCAAAGTGAGAAGAATTTTCCCTCTAAGTTCTTTTATTTTAAAAGCGTTAAAAAATGTTTTAAACATTAAACCACCTCAATTTTGCCACCCGCTTTAGTAATTTTTTCCTCTGCTTGTTTCGAAAATTTCGCTGCTTTAACAGTCAGGGATTTGGTTAATTCTCCACCACCTAAAATTTTTAATCCATACGGTTGTTTTTTTCCAATTATTCTATTAACAAAAAGAATTTCCTCATCAACAGTTGAATTATTTTTTAAAATTTCTAAGTCTCCGACATTAACAATTGAGTAAACTTTTTTAAAGTTTTTATTATTAAAACCTCTTATAGGAAGTTTACGGACAAGAGGGTTTTGCCCCCCTTCAAAGCCCATACGAACTCCGCCACCGCTTCGTGCGTTTTGACCCTTGTTGCCCTTTCCGCTTGTTTTTCCAATTCCACTTCCAATACCTCTGCCAATTCTTTTTCTTTTAGTCGTAGCACCTTCAGCAGGTTTCAATTCGTGTAATTTCACCTTTCCCTCCTATTTAACCTCTTCAACTTTTACCAAATGCCTAACAAGATTCAAACTACCTCTTATGCTTGCATTATCTGGTAAAAATCTTGACTGATTAAGTTTGCGAAAACCAAGTGCTTCAAGAATTTTTGCCTGGTGCTTGTTGTAACCGATTACGCTTTTAACATAAGTAACTTTAATTTTTTTTATTGAATCTTTTTCACCATTTTGCTTTTTAACTTCTTTTTTAACAGTATTTTTTTTTACTGTATCACTATTTTTCACAACTTCTTTTTTTGTCTCTTCTTTTTTGACAGATTCATTTTTGGCAACTTCTTTTTTTAAAGTTGTCTTTTTTTCATTTTTTGTTACTTGTTTAACTTTTTTTTCTTCTTCTTTTTTTGTTGCCATAATTAAATCTCCTCGGGCAATTTACCACGTTTTGCCGCAATTTCTTCTCTTGTTTTAACCGACAAAAGTCCTTTCATTGTTGCCTTAACTGTGTTAATTTTATTTGTTGAGCCATGAATTTTGGTAACCAAATCTTTTATTCCAGAAAGTTCAATAACCGCTCTAGCACTTCCACCTGCAACAATTCCAGTTCCTTTTTTTGCGGGAAACAACAAAATCGATGTTGAACTAAACTTTCCAATTGCATCATGCGGAATTGTGCCATTAATAATATTGATTTTTTTCATGTTTTTCTTTGCTACTTCGGTTGCCTTTTCAACTGCA
Source organism: uncultured Christensenella sp. (assembly GCA_964554475.1). GTDB lineage: Bacteria > Bacillota > Clostridia > Christensenellales > UBA1242 > CAJKWP01. The sequence continues at coordinate 5,754 of CAZKOT010000007.1, read as the reverse complement.
TCGGGAACTTCACCAGCTTTTCCTGTTCCAATACCAACAGATCCATTTTTATCACCGACAACAACAAGGGCGGAAAAACGCATTGTGCGTCCACCTTTAACAACTTTAGTTACTCTTCTAATAGCAACCAAAGTTTTTCCAAACTCGTCATCCTTTTTTCGTTCGGTTTGTTTTCCTCTAAATTTTTCTTTTCTTTCTTCCATCATTTCCCCCTAAAATTTGAGTCCTTCTTCTCTTGCGCCATCAGCAAGTGCTTTAACTCTTCCAGTGAAAATATTGCCACCACGGTCAAAAACAACTTCTTTTATTTTTTTTGCACTTGCTCTTTTTGCAATTTCCGCACCGATGATTTTTGCTTGTTCTGTTTTGTTTTTATCTTTTAGTAAAGGTTTTAATTCTTTCTCACGTGTTGAAGCACTAATTAAAGTAACGCCTTTTGAATCATCAATAATTTGAGCATATACTTCACTTAAGCTTCGAAAAACACAAAGTCTTGGACGCTGTTTAGTGCCAAAAACTTTTCGTCTAACCCTTTTATGACGAACATCTCTTGCCACACTTCTTGCAACTTTATTAATCATAATATCTCCTACTTTTTAGCACCTTTTGCGGCTTTCTTTCCGACTTTTCTTTTAACAACCTCATCAAAATATTTAATTCCATAAGCATGATAAGGTTCAACCGGTTTCATATCTCTAATTTTTGACGCAAACTGTCCTACTTTTTGTTTGTCAATTCCTTCAATAATAATTTCTGTAATGGAAGGACAAGAAATTTTAATTCCCTCTTCTTCAACAATTTCAACAGGATGAGAAAAACCAATATTTAAAACAAGTTTATTGCCCTGTTTTATGGCTTTGTAACCAACTCCATTAATAACAAGTTTTTTTGAAAATCCTTTCGCCACACCTTCAACCATATTGTTAACTAGAGAACGATAAAGCCCATGTTTTGCTTTAACATCCGAAGTTTCGCTTGTTCTTGAAATAGTAATTTGTCCGTTTTCAACTTTAGCAGTTAAAGACTTATTAATTTCCATTTCAAGTTTTCCTTTAGGTCCACTAACTTTAACAAGAGAATTATTTATTTCCACATTAACGCCAGCGGGCAGGATTATTTCTTTTTTTCCTATTCTAGACATTTTTCAAATCCCCCTCTTACCACACAAAGCACAGCACTTCGCCGCCCACACGTAATTCTTTTGCATGTTTATCGGTTAAAATACCTTTATTTGTGGAAAGTATTGCAATTCCCAAACCACTAATAACTTTTGGAAGTTTTTCACAAGGAGCATAAACTCTAAGTCCAGGTTTTGAAATTCTTTTAAGCCCTGCAATAACACTTTCGCCGTTATTCATATATTTTAATTCCACTTTAATACTTTTATTTTTATCTGAATTAAAAACATTATAACTGAGAATATATCCTTCTTCAAAAAGGATTTTTGCAATTTCTTCTTTTTCTCTTGAATGCATTATTTCAACACTTTCATGTTTAGCCTTGATAGCATTTCTTATTCTTGTCAGCATGTCTGCTATTGGGTCTGTTATCATAATCCCTCCTTACCAACTTGCCTTTTTAACTCCGGGAATTTCTCCCTTGTTTGCAAGTTCCCGAAAGCAAACCCTGCAAAGTCCATATTTTTTTAAAACAGAATGTGGACGTCCGCAACGATTACAACGGGTATATTCACGGGTAGCAAATTTTTGTTTTGTTTTTTGTTTTTCAATTAATGCTTTTTTTGCCATATTTTTCTCCTATTTTTCTCTAAAAGGCATACCGAAAGCTTTTAAAAGTTCAAGTGCTTCAGTATCCGTTTTTGCTGTTGTTATAATAATAACATCAAGCCCGCGAATTTTTTCGACTTTATCATAAACGATTTCTGGAAATATAAGCTGTTCTTTGATTCCAAGAGCATAATTACCTTTGCCATCAAACGATTTTGGAGAAATTCCACGAAAATCGCGAAGTCGAGGAATTGCAATTGAAATTAATCTATCTAAAAATTGATAAGCTCTGTCTCCCCGAAGAGTAACTTTTGCTCCAATTTTCATTCCCTCTCTTAATTTAAAATTTGAAATTGCTTTCTTTGCAAGAGTAGGAATTGCTTTTTGTCCTGCAATAGCAGTAAGCTCGTCAACTGCTAAATTAAAACTTTTTGAATTGTCTTTAACAGCACCTAGTCCCATATTCAAAACAATTTTGTCAATTTTAGGACATTGTTGAACATTTTTATATTTAAATTCTTTGAGTAAATGAGGAACGACATGTTTTTTGTAAAAATCTTTAAGTCTAGTTTCAATTTTTGACTTTGTACCCTCAGTTTTTACTTTGGATGCTTTTTTTACAGTATCGTTCTTTTCCTTAGTTGTCTTTTCAGCTTTTACCATATTTCCTCCTATTTACCCGTTCTACCAACAGTTTTTCGAACAATTGTAGGATTTTTTTCTTGCACAACTTGTTTTGACTCGATTTTTTTAGTTGGTTTTTCAACTACAGGTGCTTTTTCACTTAACTGTTCTTTTTCTGTTTTATTTTTTTTAATTTCGATTTTAGCAGGAGGTTTAGTTGCCACTGTAGAAGCTTTTGATTTTTTCGCCTCTTTTTTAACAACTTTCACAAATTCCTTATCTAAACTCTTACCACATACCTTACAAACTCTAACTTTTTTTCCGTCAATAAGTTTATGTCCCACTCTTGTTGCTTTTCCACAAGAACAAACAATCATAACATTTGAAATATGAATTGGAGCGGGTTTTTTAATAATTCCGCCTTTGTCTTGAGCACTTTTGGGTTTTCTATGACGTGTAACAATATTAACTCCGTCAATTAAGACTCGGTCATCTTGGGGCAACACTTCCATTACATCACCCTTTTTACCTCTATCTTTACCCGTGATAACAACTACTTTATCACCTTTTTTAATTTTCATTGTCGCTCTCCTTAAAAAACCTCGGGAGCAAGAGAAATAATTTTCATGTAACCTAAATCTCTTAATTCCCTGGCAACAGGTCCAAAAATTCTACTTCCTCGTGGCTCTTTTTGATTATCAATAATTACTGCAGCATTATCATCAAAACGAATATGCGTCCCATCGGGTCGGCGAAGACCTTTTGAAGTTCTAACTATAACCGCTTTAACAACATCGCTTTTTTTAACAATTCCTCCACCAGGAATTGCTTTTTTAACTGTTGCAACAATAATGTCTCCGATATTTCCACTACGTCTAAAAGAACCACCTAAAACACGAATACACATTATTTCTTTTGCACCGGTGTTATCGGCAACTTTTAACATTGTTTGGGGTTGTACCATAACTTCCTCCTATTTAGCCTTTTCAACAATTCTAACTAGTACATGATACTTTTCTTTGGAAATCGGACGGACTTCTCTAATTTCAACTCTATCACCTAATCCAGCAATATTGTTTTCGTCATGAACTTTGAATTTTGTTGTTCTTTTTACGACTTTTTTGTAAATTGGATGTTTTGCACGAGAAACGATGGCAACAATTATTGTTTTGTTCATTTTATTTGCGCTGACCACAGTTCCTGTTCGAACTGGTCTTGAATTTCTTACTGTTTCCATTATTTCACATCTCCTTCTTTAAGTTCCCGTTCTCTAATAATTGTTTTAACTTGTGCAATATTTTTCTTAATCAAGTGAAGCTGTTGATTATTTGGAAGATTTCCTGTTGCATGTGAAAAACGAAGATTAAAAAGTTCGGTTGTTAAATCGTTTAACTTTGCTTTTAACTCTTTAGTAGTGAGTTCTCTAATTTCCTTAATTTTCATTTACTCCACCGCCCTTTGCAATTGTCTCTTCCCTCTTAATAAATTTTGTTTTTACAGGAAGTTTTGCTCCGCCAAGTCTAAATGCCTCTTTTGCTATTTCTTCACTTACGCCCTGAATTTCAAAAAGTACGCGTCCCGGTTTAACAACAGCAACCCAGAACTCGGGCGAACCTTTTCCCGAACCCATTCGAGTTTCGGCAGGTTTTTTGGTGACTGGTTTGTGAGGGAAAATATCAATCCAAACCTTACCACCACGCTTTGTATATCTTGTAATAGCAATACGTGCCGCTTCAATTTGCTTTGATTTAATCCAGCCTGGCTCTGTTGAAATTATGCCGTATTCTCCATAAGCAAGGGTGTTTCCACGTGTTGCAACACCTTTCATTCTGCCTCTGTGAACTCTGCGTCTTTTCACTTTTTTAGGTATTAACATTATTCGCCACCTCCTTTGCCTTCTTTGGAGTTATCCATTATTTCACCTTTATAAATCCAAACCTTAACTCCCAGTTTTCCGTAGTTTGTATAAGCAGCTACCACGCCGTAATCAATATCTGCTCTTAACGTGTGAAGAGGTAATGAACCTTCCATATATTTTTCAGTTCTAGCAATTGAGTTTGCTCCATCAACGACACCGCTAACTTGAACTTTACAGCCTTTTGCTCCCGCTTTCATAACTCTTTGAATTCCACTACGAAGTGCTCTACGAAATGGAAGTCTTTTCTCTAGTCCAGCAACAATGCTTTCAGCAACCAAAACCGCATCTAAATCCGGCTTTTTGATTTCTTTAACATTGATGATCAAATTTTTTGTCATTTCAATGATTTTTTCAAGTTGTTTTTTGAGTTGTTCAATTCCGCCACCTTTTGAACCTATAATCATACCAGGCCTAGCAGTGTAAATATTGATTACAAGTTTTGCTTTGGTTCGCTCAATTGTTACTTTTGAAATACCACAATTAAAATAAGTCTTTTTGATAAATTTTCTAATTTTTTCGTCTTCTTTAATATACTTGGCAAAATCTTTTTTGCCAGCATACCATGTTGAATTCCATTCTTTATTAATTCCAATTCTAAATCCAATCGGACTAACCTTTTGTCCCATTTTAACCTCCAACCTTGTCAAGAATAATTGTAATATGACTTGTTCTTTTTAATAGCCTGTCTGCCCTTCCTCTTGCTCTAATCAAAATGCGTTTTAATGAAGGTCCAGGAGAAACAAAACATTCAGCAACAAACAAATCTAATCTGTTTATTCCTTTATTATTCTCTGCATTTGCAATTGCTGAATTAAGAACTTTCAAACAAGCTTCTGCAGCTGAATGAGGAGAATTTTCAAGAATTGCAACAGCATCGACAGCACTTTTGCCTCGAATAGTGTCAAGAGTGATTCGAACTTTTGACGGACTCATTCTAATGTAATTCGCTTTTGCGAAAGGTCTTTGGTCTTTCGTTTCACGTATTTTTTGGGTTTTTTCTCTAATTCTTGTGGCCATTTTTCACCTCTTAACCTTTCTTTCCAGTTGTTGTTGCCGCTTTTTTTCCTGAATGTGCTTTAAAAGTTCTTGTCGGTGCAAACTCACCTAGTTTATGCCCAACCATTTCAGCAGTACAATAAACAGGAATATGCTTTTTTCCATTATGAACCGCAAAAGTAAATCCAACAAATTCGGGATAGATAACCGAAGAACGCGACCAGGTTTTAATTGGTTTTTTCATTCCAGATTTTCCCATTTCGGTAACTTTTTTTAATAGACGGGAAAACACATAAGGTTGTTTTTTTAGTGATTTACTCATATTTTACTCCTAGTTAATTCTCTTAACAATTAATTTGCTAGATGCTTTTTTCTTTTTTCTTGTTTTATAACCAAGTGTTGGTTTACCCCACGGAGTAACCGGTCCGGGTAAGCCTATTGGTGATTTTCCTTCTCCTCCGCCATGAGGGTGGTCATTAGGATTCATAA